>NZ_JBSHCR010000099.1:0-11360 GCF_053615895.1 Isoptericola sp. NPDC055881 | reverse complement strand
CCCGCACCCCAACCCCGGGGGGCCCGGGCCCCCCCGCGGCGCCCCCGGGCCCCGTCGTTGTCGGCGCGGGGTCAGAACGCCGCGAGGTGCTCCGCCAGGTAGGCGGTGACCTTGGCCAGCGCGACGCGCTCCTGCGCCATGGTGTCGCGGTGGCGGATGGTGACCGCGTCGTCCTCGAGGGTGTCGAAGTCGACCGTGACGCAGAACGGCGTGCCGATCTCGTCCTGGCGGCGGTAGCGGCGGCCGATGGCCCCGGCGTCGTCGAAGTCGACGTTCCAGGACCGGCGCAGCTCGGCGGCGAGGTCGCGCGCCTTGGGCGACAGGGCCTCGTTGCGGGACAGCGGCAGCACGGCCGCCTTGACCGGCGCGAGGCGCGGGTCCAGGCGCAGCACCGTGCGCTTGTCGACGCCGCCCTTGGTGTTGGGCGCCTCGTCCTCGGCGTACGCCTCGACGAGGAACGCCATGAGCGAGCGGGTCAGGCCGGCGGCCGGCTCGATGACGTACGGCAGCCAGCGCTCGTTCGTCGTCTGGTCGAAGAACGACAGGTCCTTGCCGGAGTGCTCCGAGTGCGTCTTCAGGTCGAAGTCGGTGCGGTTCGCGATGCCCTCGAGCTCGCCCCACTCGCTCCCCGTGAACCCGAACCGGTACTCGATGTCCACCGTGCGGGTCGAGTAGTGCGACAGCTTCTCGGCCGGGTGCTCGTACAGGCGCAGGTTCTCGGGGTCGATTCCGAGGTCGGTGTACCACGCCATCCGCGTGTCGATCCAGTACTGGTGCCACTCGGCGTCCGTGCCCGGGGCGACGAAGAACTCCATCTCCATCTGCTCGAACTCGCGCGTGCGGAAGATGAAGTTGCCCGGCGTGATCTCGTTGCGGAACGACTTGCCGATCTGCGCGATGCCGAACGGGGGCTTCTTGCGCGAGGCCGCCGCGACGTTCGAGAAGTTCACGAAGATGCCCTGCGCCGTCTCGGGCCGCAGGTAGTGCACGCCGGACTCGTCCTCGACGGGGCCCAGGTACGTCTTGAGCATCATGTTGAAGTCGCGAGGCTCGGTCCACTGCCCGCGGGTGCCGCAGTTCGGGCACGCGATCTCGGCGAGGCCACCCTCGGGCGCGCGGCCCTTCTTCTCCTCGAACTCCTCGATCATGTGGTCCTCGCGGAACCGCTTGTGGCAGCTGAGGCACTCGGTCAGCGGGTCGTTGAACGCACCGAGGTGACCCGAGGCGTGCCACACCGGGGTGGGCAGGATGACGGCGGAGTCCAGGCCCACGACGTCGTCGCGGCGCGTCATCGCGCGCCACCACTGCTGCTTGATGTTCTCCTTCAGCTCCACGCCGAGGGGCCCGTAGTCCCACGCGGAACGCGTACCGCCGTAGATCTCGCCGGACTGGAACACGAAGCCTCGCCGCTTGGCGAGGGAGACGACGGCGTCGAGCTTGGCGGTGGGGGACGGTGCTGCCACGGATCACTCCTGGGTGTCGGGCCGCCACGTGGCTCGTGGGGCCGGTGCGGGGAACACCGCGGCCTCGGCACGTCGGGGCCCGACGTCGACCGGCTGCGGTGGCACCAGCCTACCGGGCACGACTGCCGGGACCTCGGCGCCCGTCCGGTCGACGCGCCACCGGCGGCGGGTGACGATCGACGGTGCGCTCGATCGTCATGGGGGTACGCACGACCATGACCGACCATGACCGATCATGACCGGCACGACGAAGGAGACGGACCGATGCGCTACGCACTGCTGCTGCACAACCCCGAGCCGGCCCCCGGCGACCTCCCCGCCGAGGGCATCGCCGAGATGGAACGGCTGTTCTCCGAGTACGCCGACGCGCTCGTGAGCGCCGGCGTGCTCGTCGGCGCCGAGATCCTGCAGTTCTCGCACGCCACCACCACCGTCACGCGCCGCACCGGCACCACCCAGGTGCAGGACGGCCCGTTCGCGGAGACGAAGGAGGCGCTGGCGGGCGTCTTCGTCGTCGACGTGCCGGACCTCGACGCCGCCCTCGCCTGGGCGGAGAGGTGCCCGGGCGCCACCTACGGCTCCGTCGAGGTGCGGCCGGTCGCGACGTCGGTGGTCGACGGCGCCTGGACCGGGCACGGCCCGGCCGAGTAGCAGGTAGCCCGTGACCGCGACGGGAGCCGCGCACGCCGCGGCGGCCGCGGCCGCGCGGGACGGCTACGGCCGCCTCGTCGCGCTGCTGGCCGCCGGGTCCGGCGACCTGCAGGCCGCCGAGGACGCCCTGGGCGACGCGCTCGAGCGAGCCCTGCGCACGTGGCCGGACGACGGGGTGCCCGACAACCCCGCCGGCTGGCTGCTCACCGTGGCGCGGCGGCGCCTGCGCGACCGGCAGCGGTCGGCGGAGGTACGCCGCACCACTCCCCTGGCCCCCGAGCGGCACGCGCCCGTGCGGCTCGAGGACGTCGATCCCGACGCCGTCGGAGACCGGCGCCTGGAGCTGATGCTCGTGTGCGCGCACCCCGCCGTCGACCCCGTGGCGCGCACCCCCCTCATGCTCACGACCGTGCTCGGGTTCACGGCCGCGCAGGTCGCGCCCGCCTTCTCGGTGCCGGCCGCGACGATGGCGACCCGGCTCGTGCGTGCCAAGCGCCGGATCAGGGACGCGGGCGTGCCGTTCACGATCCCGGACCGCTCGGCGCTGCCCGGCCGCATGGCCGACGTCCTCGAGGCCGTCTACGGCGCCTATGTCGTGGAGTGGTCCACGGCAGCGTCCGAGCCACGCCGGCTGCCCTCGGAGGCGCTGCGCCTCGCCGAGGTGCTCGCCCAGCTCCAGCCGGACGACCCGGAGGTGCGCGGCCTGGCAGCCCTCGTCCTGCTCTCGTCCGCCCGGGCGGACGCCCGGACCGACGCGCTCGGCCGGTTCGTGCCGCTGACCGAGCAGGACCCGGCCCGCTGGGACGCCGACGCGATCGCCCAGGCCCACGCGCACCTGCGCGCGGCGCACGCGCGGGGCACGCTGGGCAGGTTCCAGCTGGAGGCCGCCGTCCAGGCCATGCACTGCGCCCGGCGACCGGGCGAGCCGCCCGACTGGCCGGCGCTGCTCCGGCTGCACGACGCGCTGCAGCAGGTGGCGCCCTCCCTCGGTGGAGCGGTCGCACGCGCGGCGGTCGTCGCGGAGACCTCCGGGCCGGCGGCCGGCCTCGCCGCCTTGGACACGCTGGGCGACCGCGCCGCACGGTTCCAGCCCGCGTGGGCGGTGCGCGCCGACCTGCTCGCCCGGCTCGGTCACGCCACGGCGGCCGCCGCCGCCTTCGACCGTGCGGCGTCGTTGACGTCCGACCCGGCGCTCCGGTCCCACCTCGACGCCCGGCGCTGCGCGCTGCTCCGTTCCGCGCCGAGTTGACAATCGTTCTCATCTTTCTGAGAATCGTTCTCATGCTTCGCCGACGCGCGGCCCTCGCCGCCCTGCCCGCCCTCGCGCTGCCCGCCGTCCTGGCGGCGTGCGCCCCCACGGACCAGGGCGCCTCCGACGGCACGCTCGAGGTCCTCGCCTCCTACTACCCCCTGCAGTACGTGGCCGAGCAGGTGGGCGGGGACCTGGTCTCCGTCTCCAACCTCACGCCGCCGGCAGCGGAACCCCACGACCTGGAGCTCTCCCCCGCCCAGGTCCGCGAGATCGGCACGGCGGACCTCGTCGTCTACTCGTCCGGCTTCCAGGCCGCCGTGGACGACGCGATCGACACCCAGAGCCCCGAGCACGTGGTCGACACGAGCGACGTCGTGACGCTCGAGGCGCACCCCGGCACGGCTGACGACGCCGTGGTCGACGAGGGCGAGGGCGAGGGCGAGGGCGACGGGCACGACCACGGCGACGAGGCCGCGGTGGACCCGCACTTCTGGCTCGACCCGACGCGGCTGATCGACGTCGGCCACGCCGTGGCGGCCCAGCTGGGCGCCGTCGACCCGGAGCACTCCGCGACGTACGCCGAGAACGCCGACGCCCTGGCGAAGTCCCTCACCCAGCTCGACGGGCAGTTCTCCGCCGGCCTGAAGGAGTGCGCCACCCGCACCCTCGTCACCTCGCACGCGGCGTTCGGCTACCTCTCCGAGCGCTACGACCTGGAGCAGATCGGCATCGTCGGCCTCGACCCGGAGGCCGAGCCCTCCCCCGCGCGGCTGCGCGAGGTGGGTGCGATCGTCGAGGAGAACGACGTCAGCACCATCTTCACCGAGACGCTGACCAGCCCGAAGGTCGCCGACACGCTCGCGAAGGACATCGGGGTCGAGACCGCCGTCCTCGACCCGCTCGAGGGCTTGTCCAAGGACGCCGTCGCGTCCGGGGCGGACTACGTCTCGGTCATGCAGGACAACCTGGCCGCGCTCACCGAAGGGCTCCAGTGCTCATGACGACCCCTGATGCGGGCTCCGCACCCTCCCGGGCACGCGGCCAGGCACCGAGCGGCCAGGCACCGACGGGCGCGACGGCGGGCACGCCCCCGGACACGCCCATCGAGGCCCGGGGCGTGCACGTCCGGCTCGGCGCCAGCCCGGTGCTGCGCGGCGTGGACCTCACGGTCCGGCGCGGCGAGGTGGTGGCGCTGCTCGGCGCCAACGGCTCGGGCAAGTCCACCCTGGTGCGCACGCTGGTCGGCGTGCTGCCCCCGACGTCCGGCGAGGTGCGGCTCTTCGGGCACGCCCTCGGCAACGACGTGCCGTGGTCCCGCGTCGGCTATGTGCCACAGCGCGTCAGCGCCGTCGCCGGCGTCCCCTCGACCGCGGCGGAGGTGGTCGCGTCCGGGCTGCTGCACGGCCGCCGGCTGCGCCTCCCGCGAGGCTGGCGCACCCAGGTGCGCGAGGCTCTCGACCTGGTCGGGCTCGCCGACCGCGCCCGGTTCGCGACGCACCAGCTCTCGGGCGGGCAGCAGCAGCGCGTGCTGATCGCCCGTGCCCTGGTGCGGCAGCCCGAGCTGCTGGTGCTCGACGAGCCGGTGGCGGGCGTCGACCGCCCCAGCCAGGAGTCGTTCGCCGCGACCATGACGAGGCTCGTCGACGACGGCATGACGGTGCTCGTCGTGCTGCACGAACTCGGCGAGCTCGCACCGCTGGTGCAGCGCGCCGTCGTGCTGCGGCACGGTCGCGTGGTGCACGACGGCGCCCCGCCGACGCCCCGGCCGGAGCACGGCGGCGACGCGCACGAGCACGTGCACCCGCACGCCGAACCGACCTACCGGCCACGGACCGACGAGGTGCGGCTGGCCGAGGGGCCCTTCGAGGCCCGACCCGAGAGCACCGAGGACGAGGTGGCACCGTGAGCGGCCTGTGGGAGATGGTCACCGACCCGTTCATGCAGAGGGCGCTCGTCGCGGCCCTGCTCGTGGGCCTGAGCGCGCCCGTCGTGGGGACGTACCTCGTGCAGCGCCGGCTCGCCCTGCTGGGCGACGGCATCGGGCACGTCGCCCTCACCGGTGTCGCGGTCGGCTGGCTGGTCGGCGCCGCGATGGGCCTCGTGCCCGACGACGTCCTCGCCGTGCCCGGCGCCGTGGTCGCGGCCGTCGCCGGATCCGTGCTCATCGAGGTGGTGCGCCGCCGCGGCCGCACGTCCGGGGACCTGGCCCTCGCCATCCTCTTCTACGGCGGCATCGCCGGCGGCGTGCTGATCATCGGCCTGGCCGGCGGGTCCTCGGGCAGCCTCATGGCCTACCTGTTCGGCTCGATCTCGTCCGTCACCCTGTCCGACGTGTGGGTCACCGTCGCGCTCTGCGGCGTGATCCTGCTCATCGGCCTCGGGCTGCGTCCCGCGCTGTTCTCCGTCAGCCACGACGAGGAGTTCGCCGTGTCCTCCGGCCTGCCGGTGTGGGCCCTGAACATGGCGGTGGCCGTGCTCGCCGCGCTCACCGTCACGGTCGCGATGCGGGTGGTCGGCCTGCTGCTCGTGTCGGCGCTCATGATCGTGCCGGTCGCCATCGGCCAGCTCGTCACCCGGTCGTTCCGCCGCACCATGCTGGTCGCGTCCGTGATCGGGGTCGCGGTGTGCGTCACCGGCCTGTCGATCACCTACTGGCACAACGTGTCGCCGGGTGCGCTCATCGTGGTGCTCGCGATCGCCGTCTACGCCGTCGTCGCCCTCCTGCACCCCTTGCTCACCCGCCGCCGCCCGGCCGTCGACCCGCACCCGGACATCCCCGACGACGTCGCGGTCGCCGCCACCCCGCGGGGCGCCGCCCACGAGGAGTGCACGCCGTGAACGCGACCAGCCCCCGCACCGGCACGGGCCAGCCGCCCCGGATGACCCGGCAGCGGGCTGCCGTGGCCGACGCGCTCGGCGAGACCGACGAGTTCCGCAGCGCGCAGCAGCTCCACGAGCTCCTGCACGCGCGGGGCGACGCCGTCGGGCTCGCCACGGTCTACCGGACCCTGCAGGCCATGGTCGACGGCGGCGACGTCGACGTGCTGCGCGCCGAGGACGGCGAGAGCCTCTACCGTCGCTGCGCGCGCCGCGAGCACCACCACCACCTGGTCTGCCGGGCGTGCGGGCGGGCGGTCGAGATCGACGGGCCCACCGTCGAAGCGTGGGCCGCGTCGGTCGGCGCCGCGCACGGTTTCGCGGACATCGACCACACCATCGAGCTCTGGGGCACGTGCGCCACCTGCCGCGCCGCTGCCGGCACCGACCCGGGTCGAGCGAATTAGGGCAGCCATACCTCATTCGGGCACAATGAGGCCGTGCACCTGACCACCTCCGCGATCGTGCGGGCGTCCGAGGACGCCGCCGCCGACCCCGGCGTCTTCACGATCGCCGGCGTGCCGTTCTGGGTGGTGTACGTCGCGGCGTTCGCCATCGTGCTCGTCCGCGCGCAGGCCACCTACTGGGCCGGCCGTGGCGTGGCGCGCGGGACCGCCCGCGGCCGGGTGGCCGACCTGCTCGCCCGTCCCGGAGCCGCGACCGTGATCGACCGCGTGCACCGATGGGGCCCGCCGGCGGTCACGCTGTCCTTCCTCACCGTCGGGGTGCAGACGCTGGTCAACCTCGCCGCGGGGTACCTGCGCATGCCGTTCGGCCGCTACCTCGTGGCGCTCCTCGCCGGCTGCGCGGTATGGGCGGGGATCTGGACGACGATCGGCACGGCGGCTGTGCACGGCGCGCTCGCCGTCGGGCTGCGCAACCCCGTGACCCTCGCCGTCGTCGCGGTGGCCGTGGTGGCGCTCGTCGCCTGGGTCGCGCACCGGCTCACCCGCCGGACCCGGCCCACCGCCCCGCTCGACCCCGCCACCCCGGGCGACGGCCTGCCCGACGTCGACAGGGAGGCCCGATGACCGCGCCCGCCGCCGTCACGACCACTCCCCGACCTGCCGCCGCCCTCGTCGCACGCCGGACCCGCGGTCGGGTGCTCGTCGTCGCCCTGACCCTCGTGGCGCTCCTCGCGATCGTCGCCGCGAGCCTCGCGCTCGGGGTGCGCGACATCGACCTCGCCACCGTCTGGCAGGCGCTCACGAACCCGGTCGCCGGGAACGTCGACCACGACGTCGTGCTGGACCAGCGCGTGCCCCGCACCCTCATCGGCCTGGCGGCGGGCGCCGCGCTCGGCGTCGCCGGCACGCTCATCCAGGGCGTGACGCGCAACCCCATCGCCGACCCCGGCCTGCTGGGCCTCAACGCCGGGGCTTCGCTCGCCGTGGTCGTGGCGGTCTCGCTGCTCGGCGTGACCGCGCCGCTCGGGTTCGTCTGGTTCGCGTTCGCGGGCGCCGCAGCGGCGGCGCTGCTCGTCTTCTCGATCGGCGCCGGCCAGCCCGTGAAGCTGGCGCTCGTCGGCGCCACCGTCACGGCCCTCATCACCCCGCTCATCACCCTGGTCCTGCTGCGCGACCCGACGGCCTTCAACACCTACCGGTTCTGGGCGGTCGGCTCGCTCACCGGCCGCGGGACGGAGACGCTGGACAAGCTCTGGCCCTTCGTCGCCATCGGGCTGGTGCTCGCGGCCGCGCTCGCCCACCGCCTCACGATGCTGGCGCTCGGCGACGACGTCGCCCGGGCCCTGGGCCAGCGCGTCGGCCTCACCCGGTGGCTCACCGCCGCGGCGGTCGTCCTGCTCGCCGGCGGCGCGACAGCGCTCGCCGGCCCGATCGCCCTCGTCGGTCTCGCGGTGCCGCACGCCGCCCGTCGGCTCGTCGGCACGGACTACCGCTGGATCGTCCCGCTGACCGCGCTCCTCGGGCCGGTGATGCTGCTCGGGTCCGACGTCATCGGGCGACTCGTGCTGCCGCACTCCGAGCTCGAGGCCGGTGTCGTCGCCGCCGCTCTCGGCGCCCCCGTCCTCGTCGCCGTCGCGCGCGGCAAGTCCGTGGCGGGGGTCTGACGTGTCCGAGACCACCACGCTCGCCCCCGGCGCCGCCGTCTCCCCGGTGGCCGCCCCGCGCGCCCGGCGGCGCCGCCGTCTCACGATCGTCCTGGCCACCCTCGCGGTGCTGCTCGTCGCGGTCGCGACCCTCGCCCTCACGCTCGGGGAGGCGTCGTTGTCGCCCGGCCGCGCTCTCGCCGCCCTCGTCGGCGTCGGCTCCGACGTGGACGTGTTCGTCGTGCACCGGCTGCGGCTGCCCCGCCTGGAGACGGCCGTCCTCGCGGGTGCGGCCTTCGGCCTCGCCGGCGCCCTCTTCCAGACGACGTTGCGCAACCCCCTGGCCAGCCCCGACATCCTGGGCATCGCCAGCGGCGCGAGCCTCGGCGCCGTCTGGGCGCTGCTCGTCGCCGGGCTCACCGGCCTGGCGGTGTCCGGTGCCGCGTTCGCCGGAGCGCTCGTCGTGGCGCTGCTGATCTGGCTGTTCGCGTGGCGCCGCGGGCTGCACTCCATCCGCTTCGTGCTGGTCGGCGTCGGGTTCGCCTACCTGTGCTCCTCGCTGCTCGCGTGGCTCCTGGCGAGCGTCGACGTGCGCGAGGCGCAGTCGGCGCTGCTGTGGACCGTGGGCAGCGTCGCCGACGTGCGCGGCGTCGAGCTCCTGACCCTCGCCGTCGCCGTGCTGGTGCTCGGGGCCGGCGTCGCCCTGGTGTCGCGCTGGCAGTCGCCCCTGGCGCTCGGCGACGACCACGCCCGCGCGCTCGGCGTGCCGGTCGACACCGCCCGGGTCGTCTCGCTGCTGCTGGCGGTCGGCCTGGTGGCCACGGCGACGTCGTTCGTCGGTCCCCTCGCCTTCGTCGCGCTCGTGGCGCCCGCGATCGCGCGCCGTCTGGTGGACGACGGCGGGGCCGCGCTCACCGCGTCCGTCCTCACCGGCGCGCTGCTGGTGCTGGCGGCCGACGTGGTGGGCCAGCACCTGCTGTTCGGCATCGAGGCCCCGACCGGCATCGTCACCGGCCTGATCGGCGCCCCGTACCTGCTGTGGCTGCTCGCCACCGACGGAAGGAAGTCCCTCGCATGACCGACGTCACCCTGCGCGCGCACGGCGTCAGCCTGGGCTACGACGGGCGGCCCGTGATCGAGGGGCTCGACCTCGAGCTCCCCGCGGGGAGCGTGACGGCGATCGTCGGGCCCAACGCGTGCGGCAAGTCGACCCTGCTGCGCGGTCTGGCGCGGCTCCACCCGCTCGACGGCGGTCGCGTCACCCTGGGTGGGGAGGACGTCGGCGCGCTGTCCCGCAAGGAGCTGGCGCGTCGCGTGGGCGTGCTGCCGCAGGCGTCGATCGCCCCCGACGGCGTGCGGGTGGCCGAGCTCGTGTCCCGCGGCCGCTACCCCCACCAGGGCTGGTTCGGCCGGCACAGCTCCACCGACGACGTCGCGGTGCTGCACGCCCTGGAGGCGACCGGCGTCGCCGACCTCGCGGACCGCCCGGTCGCAGAGCTCTCCGGCGGACAGCGCCAGCGCGTCTGGATCGCGATGGTGCTCGCGCAGGAGACCGACATCGTGCTGCTGGACGAGCCCACGACGTACCTCGACGTCGCCCATCAGGTGGACCTGCTCGACCTCCTGTCCGAGCTGAACCGCACCCGCGGCACTACCGTCGTCATGGTGCTGCACGAGCTCAACCTCGCCGCCCGGTACGCCGACCACCTCGTGGTGATGAGTGCCGGGCAGGTGGTCGCGGAGGGCCGTCCGGGGGACGTCCTGACCGAGGCGACCGTCCACGCCGCCTTCGGGCTGCGAGCGCGCGTGGTGCCCGACCCGGTGTCGGGCACTCCCCTCGTCGTCCCGCTGGGACGGACGCACAGCGGCGCTTCAGCATAGGTTAGGCTTTCCTCACTACTGTTCCTCTCGCGCCGAGACGGTGCGAGCACACCGAGGAGAACCCGTGCGTCTTCGCCGTCCTCTCGCCACGGCCGCCGCTCTCGCGGCGACCGCCGCCCTGACCCTCGCGGGGTGCGCCTCCGGCGACTCCGCCGAGGGCGACGACTCCGCCGCCCCCAGCGGGACGGCGTCGGGCGCCACCGACGAGTTCCCCGTCACGATCGAGCACGCCTTCGGCAAGACGGTGATCGACAAGGCCCCCGAGCGCGTCGCCACGTGGGGCTGGGGCTCCACCGAGGCCGCCATCTCCGTGGGCGTCTACCCGGTCGCGGTGGCCGAGCAGGTCTGGACCGTGGGCGAGGACGCGCTGCTGCCCTGGGTCGAGGAGGCGTACGACGAGGCAGGAGCCCCGAAGCCGACCATCCTCGACGACCCCGAGGCCGGCGCCTCCGTCCCCTACGAGGAGTTCGTCGAGGCCAAGCCCGACCTCATCGTGGCCCCGTACTCGGGCCTCACCGAGGAGCAGTACAAGGTGCTCAGCGACATCGCCCCCGTCGTCGCCTACCCGGACTCCGCCTGGACCACCCCGTGGGACGACACCATCCGGATCACCGCCGAGGCGCTCGGCCGCTCCGCAGCGGGCGACAAGGTGCTCGCCGACATCGACGACTTCGTCGCCGACAAGGCCGCGAAGCACCCCGAGTTCGCGGGCAAGACCTTCGCCGCGATCGTCGACTCGCCCACCGAGGGCAAGGTGTACGTCTACCCGCAGGCCGACCCGCGCGCCGGCTTCCTCGAGGGGCTCGGCGTGAAGGTCGCCCCGTCCGTGGCCGAGCTCGACACGTCGAACGGCGGGTTCTTCTACGCCCTGTCGTACGAGGAGCTCGACAAGCTGACGTCCGACTTCGTCGTCGACTACGCCTACACGCCGGAGGACGCCAAGACGTTCCTCACCAAGAAGGAGCTGCAGGCCATCCCCGCCGTCAAGGCCGGCAAGGTCGCGCAGATCGTCGGCACCGCGCCCGTCTCGTCCGTGTCGCCCCCCACGGCGCTCTCCGTGTACTGGGACAAGGGCTTCCCGGCCCTCGTGGACTCGATGGCCGAGGTCCTCGGCGACTGACCCCGCCCCCGCAACGTGCGTGCTGACCTGATCCTCATAAGGCCGTCTTGAGGATCAGGTCAGCAC
>NZ_JBSHCR010000098.1:0-11485 GCF_053615895.1 Isoptericola sp. NPDC055881 | reverse complement strand
ACGAAAAGGGCGGGAATCCTCGACGGGATTCCCGCCCTTTTCGTACCCACAGCGGGCCGGGGCGAGGCCTTGCTGCAAGGTTGCAGCAACGGTACAGTCGCGGCGGGTCGCGATTCGCGCGCCCGGACGACGAAGGAGTCCTCCTCATGCCCCGTGCTGCCCAGGCCCTCGCCCACCGAAGGCGTCCGACCCGCCGCGCGGCGGCATCGCTGACCGCCGTCGCCCTGACCGTCCCTGCGCTGTCGGCGGGCCTGGCCGGCCTGGGCGTGTCGGCGGCCCCGGCCGCGAGCGCCGCGGACCGGACGGCGACCCTGGTCGGGAGCCTGCAGTCCGAGCTGGGCTGCGCCCAGGACTGGGACCCGACGTGCGCGGCGACGGCGCTGACTCCCGCCGGCGACGGCACGTTCAGCGCCGAGGTGGACCTGCCGGCGGGCAGCTACGAGTACAAGGTGGCGCTCGACGGCGCCTGGGACGAGTCGTACGGCCGCGAGGGGACGGACAAGAACGCACCGCTCGTGCTGGAGGGCGACGCGCGGGTGCGGGTCACGTACGACGACGCGACGCACCGGACCGCGCTCACCCCGCTGACGCTGGCGGGTGCGTACGACGACGCGGCCGACGCCGACCTCGTGGTCCCGCCGGTGCGCCAGCCCGGCTCCGACGAGCGGTTCTACTTCGTCATGACCGACCGGTTCGCGAACGGCGACACCGGCAACGACACCGGCGGGTACGAGGGCGACCGGCTGGCCACGGGCTTCGACCCCACGGACAAGGGCTTCTACCAGGGCGGCGACATCGCCGGCCTGCGCCAGAACCTGGACTATGTCGAGGGCCTGGGCACCACGGCCATCTGGCTCACGCCGTCGTTCCTCAACCGGCCCGTGCAGGGCACCGGGGCGAACGCCAGCGCGGGCTATCACGGCTACTGGGTCACCGACTTCACGCGGATCGACCCGCACCTGGGCACCAACGACGAGCTGCGCGCCCTGATCGACGAGGCCCACGCCAAGGGCATCAAGGTCTACTTCGACATCATCACGAACCACACGGCGGACGTCGTCGACTACGCCGAGGGTGAGTACGGCTACGTCGACCAGGCCACGTCGCCGTACACGGACGCCGCCGGGAACGTCTTCGACCCGGCCGACGTCGCCGGCAGCGACGACTTCCCGGCCATGGACGCGGCGACGTCGTTCCCGTACACGCCGGTGATCGCGCCCGAGGACGCGGACGTCAAGGTGCCCGCCTGGCTGAACGACCCGACGCTCTACCACAACCGGGGCAACTCGACGTGGACGGGCGAGTCGGTCACCTACGGCGACTTCGACGGCCTGGACGACCTCATGACGGAGGACCCGCGCGTCGTGCAGGGCTTCGTCGACGTCTACGACGACTGGGTCGACCTCGGCATCGACGGCTTCCGCATCGACACGGTGAAGCACGTGAACCCGGAGTTCTGGGAGTCGTGGTCGGCGCAGGTCATGGAGCACGCCCACGCCCAGGGCAAGGACGACTTCTTCATGTTCGGCGAGGTCTACGACGCCGACTCCGCCAAGACGTCCCCGTACGTGCGCGACACGGACATGAGCTCGGTGCTCGACTTCTCCTTCCAGGCAGCCGCGACCAGCTTCGCGAGCGGCAACAGCGCCCGCGGCCTGGCGAGCCTGTTCGCGAGCGACGACCGGTACACGACGCCGACGAAGTCCGCGTCCGCGCTGCCGACGTTCCTCGGCAACCACGACATGGGCCGCGTCGGGTACATGCTCGCCGGCACCGACGAGCCGCTGGCGCGCGACGAGCTGGCGCACGACCTCATGTACCTCACCCGCGGCCAGCCGGTGGTCTACTACGGCGACGAGCAGGGCTTCGCCGGCGCCGGCGGGGACAAGGACGCGCGCCAGACGCTGTTCGCCACCCAGGTGGACGAGTACGCCGACCAGCCGCTCGTCACGGGGGAGCGGGCGGGCAGCGTCGACCGGTACGCCACCGACGCCCCGCTGTACGAGCACATCGCCGAGCTCGCCGCCCTGCGCGAGGCGCACCCCGCGCTCGCGACGGGCGCGCAGCTGGAGCGCTACGCCGAGAACGGTGCGGGGATCTACGCCTTCAGCCGGGTGGACCGGGACGAGAAGGTCGAGCACCTGGTCACGGTGAACAACGCCGCCGGGGCCAAGAGCGCCACCTTCACGACGCTCACCCCGGGCGCCACCTACGACGTGCTGTACGGCGACCTCGGGGGCGGCGCCGCGACCCTGACCGCGGACGACGCCGGCGAGGTCACCGTCACCGTGCCGGCGACGTCGGCCGTCGTGCTGCGCGCGGACCGCACGGTCGGCGCGGCCTCGGAGGGCACGCTCGAGGTCGCGGTCCCCGCGGCCGGCGCGGCCGTGACGGGGACCGCGGCGGTCGCGGCCGACGTCGACGACGACGCGTGGGCGGAGACGTCGTTCGCGTGGCGTGCCGTGGGCACCGACGCGTGGCACGCCCTCGGCACGGCCGAGGACACCACGCCCCGCGTCTTCCACGACACGGGCGACCTGGCGGAGGGCACGCTGGTCGAGTACCGCGCCGTGACGCAGGACGCGGACGGCGACCGCACGGCAGCCTCGACCTTCGCGTCGGTGGGCGTGGACGTCTCCGGCACGGTCGGCGACGTCGAGCCGGAACCCGACATCGACCTCGTCACCGTGCCCGGCAGCCACAACAGCGAGATGGGGTGCGCCGGCGACTGGACGCCCGACTGCGAGGGCGCCCGTCTGACGAGGCGTCCCGACGGCGTGTGGGCCGGGACGTTCGACCTGCCCGCCGGGGACTACGAGTACAAGGTCGCCGTGAACGGCTCCTGGGAGGTCAACTACGGCGTCGGGGGAGTGCGCGACGGCGGCAACGCCTCGTACTCCCACGCGGGCGGCAAGGTCACGTTCTACTGGGACCCGGCGAGCCACGACTTCTCCTCGACGGCGCAGGGTCCCGTCGTCACCCTGGCCGGGTCGTTCCAGGACCAGGTCGGGTGCCCGGGCTCGTGGGCGCCGGACTGCCTCGCGACGTGGCTGAAGGACCCGGACGGCGACGGCACGTACACCTGGTCCACGGACGACCTCGCGGCCGGGGCGTACGAGGTCAAGGTGGCTCACGGCCTGAGCTGGGCGGAGAACTACGGCGTGGGCGGCGCGCGCGACGGCGCCAACTACTCCTTCAGCGTGGGTGACGGCGAGACGGTGGCGTTCTCGTACGACCTCGCCAGCCACGTGCTCGAGATCGGCGTCGAGAACCCGCCGCTGCCGGGCACCGGCCAGCAGGCGGCGCACTGGGTGCGCGAGGGCCTCCTGCTCGCGCCCGGGGACCTCGGCGCAGGCGACGGCTGGACCCTGTGGACGGCGCCGGAGGGCGGGCTCGCCGTCGTCGACGGCCAGGTCCGCGGGCCCGACGGCGGCGACCTGCCGGCGGGCGCCGCGTCCTACGACCTCGCCCCGGCGGGGGACGTGCCCGACGACGTCGCGCGCGACTTCCCGGCGCTCGCCGGCCACACGGCGCTCGCGCCGGTGGGCGACGACGGCGAGCCGCTCGACCGGGCGGTCGTGGAGCGGCTGCTGACCGGCCAGCTCCTGGTCACCCGCGCGGCGGGGGACGGGCTCACCGCGGCGACCGGGGTGCAGCTGCCGGGGGTCCTCGACGACCTGTACGGCGACGCGGCGGCACGCCGGACCTTCGGCGTCCGGCTGCACCCGAGCGGCAGGTGGGCGTCGTTCGCGCTGTGGGCGCCGACGGCCCAGGACGTCGACGTGCTGGTCTGGCCCGCCGGGCGCGACCTCGGGGCCGACCCGGAGCGGTTCGACGCCGCGCGCGAGGCCGACGGCTCGTGGACGCTCGACGGCAAGCGGGCGGCGAAGAAGCTCGCCTGGGAGGGCGCCCGCTACCGGTACGCCGTGCGGGTGTACGTGCCGAGCACGGGGAAGGTCGAGACGAACGTCGTCACCGACCCGTCCTCGGTGGGCCTCACGCTCGACTCGACGCACTCGGTGGTCGTCGACCTCGACGACCGGCGGTGGCAGCCGAAGGTGTGGCGCACCACGCCGCAGCCGGTGGTGGCGCGCGCCGTGGACCAGACGATCTACGAGCTGCACGTGCGGGACTTCTCGATCTCGGACGAGACGGTGCCGGCCCGGGAGCGTGGCACGTACCTCGCGTTCGCGCGGGGACGCTCGGACGGCATGACGCACCTGCGCGAGCTGGCGGACGCCGGTCTGACCACGGTGCACCTGCTGCCGACGTTCGACATCGCGACGATCCCCGAGGACCGCGCGGCCCAGGCGACGACCGGCGACCTGTCCGGCTACGCCCCGGACTCGCAGGAGCAGCAGGCGGCCGTGGCCGAGGTCGCCGCGCGCGACGGCTTCAACTGGGGCTACGACCCGCTGCACTGGTCGGTGCCCGAGGGCTCGTACGCCGTCGACGCGGAGGGCGGCGCGCGCGTGGCGGAGTTCCGCACGATGGTGGGCTCGCTGCACGCCGCCGACCTGCAGGTGGTGCTCGACCAGGTGTTCAACCACACCGCGGCGAGCGGGCAGGACGCGAAGAGCGTGCTCGACCGGGTCGTGCCGGGCTACTACCAGCGGCTGGACCCGGCCACGGGTGCGGTCGAGACGAGCACCTGCTGCCAGAACGTGGCGACGGAGCACGCGATGGCCGAGAAGCTCATGGTCGACTCGGTCGTCACGTGGGCGCGCGACTACAAGGTGGACGGGTTCCGCTTCGACCTCATGGGTCACCACAGCCGAGACAACCTCCTCGCGGTGCGCGAGGCGCTCGACGCGCTGACGGTGCGCAAGGACGGCGTCGACGGCTCGGCGGTCTACCTGTACGGCGAGGGGTGGAACTTCGGCGAGGTCGCGGACAACGCCCTGTTCACCCAGGCCACGCAGGGACAGCTCGGCGGCACCGGCATCGGGACGTTCAGCGACCGGCTGCGCGACGCCGTGCACGGCGGGTCGCCGGTGGACGGCGCGTCGCGGTTCACCCAGGGCTTCGGCACGGGGCTGTTCACCGACCCGAACGGCCGCGAGGCCAGCGAGGGTGACGCGGGCAGCGTCAACGACGGCTCGGACGACGAGCGCGCCGACCTCGGCCACCAGACCGACCTGGTGCGCCTGGGCCTGGCGGGCAACCTGCGGGACTTCGCGTTCACCGCGTCCGACGGCGCGGTGACCCACGGCGAGGACCTCGACTACCGGGGCGCCCCCGCCGGGTACGCGGACTCGCCGGAGGAGGTCGTCACCTACGTGGACGCGCACGACAACGAGACGCTCTTCGACCTGCTGACGCTCAAGCTGCCCCGGGACACCTCGATGCCCGACCGGGTGCGGATGAACACCGTCTCGCTCGCGACGACGGCGCTCGCCCAGACCCCGTCGTTCTGGCACGCCGGCACGGACCTGCTGCGCTCGAAGTCGCTGGACCGCAACTCCTACGACTCCGGCGACTGGTTCAACGCGATCGACTGGTCGGGGCAGGACAACGGTTTCGGGCGCGGCCTGCCGCCGGCGGCGGACAACTCCGCTGCGTGGCCGGTGATGGCCCCGCTCCTGGCCGACCCGGCGCTCAAGCCCGCCCCGGCGGACATCGCGAGGGCGTCGACCGCGGCGCGCGAGCTGCTGGAGCTGCGCTCCTCGACGCGACTGTTCCGGCTGGGCAGCGCCGGACTGATCGAGCAGAAGGTGTCGTTCCCGGGCTCGGGCCCCGACGCCACCCCGGGGGTGATCGCCATGGCCGTGGACGACACGGTGGGCCGGGACGTCGACCGCCGGCTCGACGGCGTGCTGACCGTCTTCAACGCGTCGCCGGACGCGGTCACGCTCGACCTGCCGGCGCTGCGGGGCCGGGACTACCGCCTCTCGGCGGTGCAGCGGTCGGGCGGCGACCCGGTGGTCCGCGCGACGCGGTGGGACGCGCGGTCGGGGAAGGTGACCGTGCCTGCACGGACCGTCGCGGTGCTGGAGGACCCGCAGCGCTGAGCACCCGGTGACCTCGGGCGGCGCGTCCTCACGGGCGCGCCGCCCGTCGTCGTGCGCCCGACCGGGTCGCCCACGTGTTCATCGATGCAGCGGCTGATCTGGCCGCCCGCTCTCTATCGATGTACCTCTCGACGTGCTCGGATAGCGGTTGCCCGGGCCAAATGTGAGCGCTAACATTCCCGCTCGGCGGCCACGGAGTGCCGCGCAGCACCATGACTGACCCGGGCGTCGAGGGCGACGCCGGGAGCTCGCGCGAGACGAAGGAGTGCGTGACGTGCACGGAGCGTGGAGAGAACTCACGACCAGAAGACCGAGGGTGGCGTGGGCGCCGTCGCGAGCCAGGGCTGCCGTCTCGGTGGTGGCGACGGTCGCCGCGATCGGGGCGTCGCTGCTGGTGCCGTCCGTCGGTGCGGCGGCTGCGGGTACCGACGACCCGGGAGCCGCGACGGCCATCACGGTCGACGGCGCCAGCCCGGGTCGCACCTATGACGGGGTCGGGGCGACGTCCGGCGGCGGAGCGACCACCCGCCTGCTGCTCGACTACCCCGAGCAGGAGCGCGACGAGGTGCTCGACTATCTGTTCAAGCCCGGCTACGGGGCGTCGCTGCAGATGCTCAAGGTCGAGATCGGGGGCGACACCAACACGACCGACGGCTCCGAGTCGAGCCACATGCACGAGCGCGGTGTCGTCGACTGTGACGCGGGCTACGAGTGGTGGCTCATGCAGGAGGCGGCCGAGCGCAACCCGGACATCACCCTCGGCGGCCTCGCGTGGGGCGCCCCGGGCTGGCTGGACGGGTACTACTCCCAGGACACGATCGACTACTTCCTCAGCTGGCTCGACTGCGCCGACCAGCACGGGCTGCACATCGACAACATGGGCCTGCGCAACGAGCGCGACTACGACATCCCGTGGGTCAAGGAGTTCCGCAAGGCGCTCGACGCCGCGGGTCACGAGGACGTCCGGATCGTCGGCGCCGACCAGGCGGCCGTGAAGGGCGAGTGGCAGATCGCCGCCGACATGGCCGCGGACCCCGAGCTGGCCGACGCCGTCGGGGTGCTGGGGAACCACTACTCCTTCGGTCCGAGCTCGGCGACGGCCCAGGCGCTCGGCAAGCCGCTGTGGATCTCCGAGGGTGGCCCGTGGTCGGCCGAGTGGGGCTACGGCGGCTCGGCCAAGTCCCTGCCGTCGCTGCTCAACCACGCCTACATCGAGGGCCGCATCACCGGCGTCAACATCTGGAACCTCCTCACCTCGTACTACGAGGGGCTGAGCATCTCCGACGCGGGTCTCATGCGGGCGAACACCCCGTGGTCCGGCGCGTACCAGGTGCAGTCGGCGATCTGGGCCATGGCGCACACCGCGCAGTTCGCGCAGCCCGGCTGGCGCTACCTCGACACGGCGTCCGGGTACCTCGACGCCACCGACAAGACCCAGGGCAGCTTCGTGACCCGTCGCTCGGACGACGGCGGCGACTGGAGCACCGTGATCGAGTCGATCGACGCTGCCGGACCCCGGAAGGTGACGCTGTCGGTCACCGGTGGTCTCGACGCGGGCGACCTGCACGTGTGGCAGACGACCGCGGACGAGCAGTTCGTGCGCGAGCCGGACCTCGTCCCTGCCGCCGACGGCACGTACACCGTGACGGTCCCTGCCGACGCCCTCGTCACCGTGACCACCACGCAGGGGCAGAGCCACGGCGACGCCACCGGCCAGGCCGACTCGGCGTTCCCGTTCCCGTACCGGAGCTCCCTCGCCAGCGGCGGGGCGAGCGGCCAGACCTCCTACTTCTCCCAGATGGAGGGGGCGTACGAGGAGCGTCCGTGCGCGGCGCCCCGCCAGGGCACGTGCCTCACGCAGGTCGCGCCGCGGCCCTCGATCTCCTGGGCGGCGTGGAAGAAGCCCGCCGGCATCGTCGGCGACCTCGACTGGGCCGACTACGCGGTGGGCGTCGACGCGTACGTCCGCCCGGGGGGCGAGGCGCAGGTGCTCGGGCGGGTGTCGAACGACGCGATGCAGCCCGTGCCGAACGGGTACGGGTTCGCGCTGGACGCGGACGGCACCTGGTCGATCGGCCGCGGTGCGCCCGGCGGTCGGTCGTGGGTCGAGCTCGCGACGGGCACCCTCGGCGACGCCGGGACGGGCTGGCACCGGCTGGGGCTCGCCTTCGACGGGAGCGTGATCACGGCCTCGGTCGACGGCGACACCGTCGGCTCGGTGACCGACGCGACCTGGGTGAGCGGCATGGCCGGCCTCTCGGGTGACTACTCGGCGACGCAGTTCGCCGACCTCGCGATCGAGCCGCTCGACCCGGTCGTCGGCGTCGACGACGCCGCGGCGGCCGCCCGCTACGCCGGCGACTGGACGCACTGCGCGGGCCGCCCGGGGCGGTGCGGGGGCTTCACGTACCCCCAGGTGCGCTCGGCGGCAGGCAGGACGGTCAGCGGGAGCGACCGGCGGGGTGACGTCGCCACCGTCGCGTTCGACGGGACGCAGGCCACCCTGGTCGGCGCTCGCAGCCCGCAGGGCGGCGACGGGCTGGTGTCGATCGACGGCAACGCGCCCGAGCGGATCTCGTTCGCGCGGGCAGGGGCCGACACCGTCGTGCGGTGGCGTACCCCCGTGCTCACCGACGGGCCGCACACGCTGCGCGTCGAGGTCGCCGGGACCGGGTGGGTGGGGCTCGACGCCCTCGAGGTGGTCCCGGGCCGCGGGCACGACAGCTCGGTGGACGACCGGGAGACCGGCGTCGGCCTCGGACGGCTCGACTATCGGGGCGACGGCTGGACGAGCTGCCCCGGCTGCATCAACAGGACGGGCCTGTACCACTCGTCGGTCACCTCGACGGCGGTGGCCGGTGACGCGGTGGACTTCCGGTTCGTGGGGACGTCTGCCGACCTCTACGGGCTGCGCGCGTCCAACCAGGGCGTCGCGACGGTGCTCGTGGACGGCGTGGAGTCCGGCGTCGCCGACTTCTACGGGAAGCAGCGCGTGGGGAACCAGCTGGTCTGGTCCAGCGGCGCGCTGGAGCCGGGGGAGCACACGATCACCCTGCGGTCGACCGGGACCGGGACCGGGTCGGGGACGGAGATCAACGTCGACCGGTTCGTGGTGCGCGGCTGAGCAGACCCTGGGGGTTGTCGCCATGATCGGTAAGGCGTAACTTACCGATCATGGCGACCTCGCACGACGGCGTGCTGGACGCGCTCGGTGACCCGACCCGGCGCGCGGTCGTGCGTCGCCTGGCCGCCGGCCCGGCGTCCGTCGCCCTGCTCGCCGCCGACCTGCCCGTGAGCCGGCCGGCCGTCTCCCAGCACCTGAGGGTGCTGCACGCCGCAGGCCTCGTCGCCTTCGACACCGTCGGCACCCGCCACGTGTACCGCCTCGAGCCGTCCGGCTTCGAGGTCCTGCGGGGGTGGCTCGACGGCTTCTGGTCCGAGGTGCTGGGTGCGTTCGCCGCGCACGCGGACGCCCGCGGCGGCCACGGCGCCGCCGCCGCGGGAGGGACCGGCCCTCGTGGCGCCGGCGAAGGAGTGTCGTGATGTCCACCGACGACGTGCTGCGCAAGACCGTCACCGTCAGCCCGGGACCCGAGGCCGCGTTCCGCGCCTTCACCGACGACATGGGCCGGTGGTGGCCCCTCGCCACCCACTCCGTGGGCCGCGCCGAGGCCGGCGACGTGGTGGTGGAACCCGGCATCGACGGCCGGGTCGTCGAGACCCTCCCCGACGGCAGCGCCGCCGTCTGGGGCACCGTGACGGCGTGGGACCCGCCGCGCCGCGTCGCGTTCACGTGGCACCCGGGGACGCCGGAGTCGCAGGCCACGCGCGTCGAGGTGAGCTTCCGGGCGGCCGGGTCCGGCACCGAGGTGGAGCTCGTGCACTCGGGCTGGGGCCGGCGGACCGACGGGGAGCAGGCCCGGGGCGCCTACGACGCCGGGTGGGAGCCCGTCCTGGACCGGTTCGCGGCGTTCGCCGGCTGAGCGGTCGTCGCCCGTTTGGTTGACTTCGGGAACCGAAGCAGGCCCTCTGCCCTCGCAATCGGGCGGTCCCACGCCTGGTGAGCGCTGATTTTCCTCAAGATTTGCCCCAGATTCGGGGCCGTGACCCGATCGTTATGGCTTCCCGCGGTCGATGCTTTGACTTTGAGTCTCGAAGACAGCACCCTGGATGACGGACCGGCACCTCGAGGCAGTTCTCGGGGGCCCGGACGCCGGTGGCGAAGGTCGCAGCCGGTGGACCCTCGAAGACGAGAAGGAGCGCGAGGATGCGACTCGGCAAGAAGATGGGCGCGATCGCCGCTGGTGCGGCGCTGGCGCTGTCCCTGGCCGCATGCAGCGGCGGGGGCGCAGGAAGCAGCTCCGACGGCGAGAGCCAGGCCGTGGGCAACGGTGACGACGAGATCAAGGTCGGCGTCGCGATGCCGACGGAGACCTCGGAGCGCTGGATCGCCGACGGCGACGCGGTGAAGTCGGGCCTCGAGAAGGCCGGCTACAAGGTCGACCTGCAGTTCGCGGGCGACGACATCCCCACCCAGACCCAGCAGATCGACCAGATGATCACCCAGGGGGCTGACCTCCTGATCATCGCGGCCATCGACGGCACGGCTCTCACGAGCCAGCTCGAGTCGGCGGCCGAGCAGAACATCCCGGTCATCTCCTACGACCGGCTCATCCGCGACAGCGAGAACGTCGACTTCTACGTGTCGTTCGACAACTACAAGGTGGGCGTCGCGCAGGCGAACGCGCTCCTGTTCGGCCTGGGCCTCACCGACAAGGACGGCAAGGCCACCGACGAGAAGGGCCCGTTCAACATCGAGCTCTTCGCCGGCTCGCTGGACGACAACAACGCGCACTTCTTCTGGGACGGCGCGATGGACACCCTCAAGCCGTTCATGGACGACGGGTCCATCGTGGTCCCCTCGAAGCAGACGGACATCGAGCAGGCCGCGACGCTGCGCTGGTCGCAGGAGGCCGCGCAGGCCCGCATGGAGAACCTGCTGACCTCCACGTACTCGGGTGACACCAAGCTCGACGGTGTCCTGTCGCCCTTCGACGGCATCTCCCGCGGCATCATCACCGCGCTCCAGGGCGTGGGCATGGGCCCGACGATGAAGGACGGTCTGCCGGTCGTCACCGGTCAGGACGCCGAGATCGCGTCGGTCAAGCTGATCCAGGACGGCGTGCAGGAGTCCACGATCTTCAAGGACACGCGTCTGCTCGCCGACCAGGCGGTCGTCGCGGCGAAGGCGTTCATCGACGGCAAGGAGCCCGAGGCGAACGACACCAAGACGTACGACAACGGCAAGAAGGTCGTGCCGTCCTACCTGCTCGACGTCGTCACCGTCTACAAGGACAACATCCAGTCCGAGCTCGTGGACAGCGGCTACTGGACGCAGGACGAGATCGACGCCGGTCAGGCCTCCTGACCCGATCCACCCCTGCGGGTCCCGGCCCGTCCTCACGGACGGGCCG
>NZ_JBSHCR010000097.1:0-11537 GCF_053615895.1 Isoptericola sp. NPDC055881 | reverse complement strand
GTGCCGTCAGGCGCCGAGCGCCGCCGAGAGCGGGCCGCGCACGAAGTACACGAGGAAGCCGGCCGCGACCACCCACAGCAGCGGGTGCACCTCGCGCACCCTGCCGCAGGCGAACCGCAGCAGCACCCAGGTGATGAAGCCGATCCCGATGCCGTTGGCGATGGAGTACGTCAGCGGCATGGTCACGACCGTGAGGAACACCGGCAGGGCGACGGAGAAGTCACCCAGGTCGATCTCCTTGATCTCTCGCATCATCATCGCGCCGACCACGACCAGCGCGCCGCTGGCGACCTCGATCGGCACGACGGCGGTGAGCGGCGTGAGGAACATGGCGACCAGGAACAGCCCGCCCGTCACGACCGACGCCAGCCCGGTGCGGGCCCCCTCGCCGACACCTGCCGCCGAGTCCACGAACACCGTGTTCGACGACGACGACGAGGCGCCGCCGACGACCGCGCCGACGCCCTCGACGACCAGCGCCGACTTGATCCGCGGGAAGTTCCCGTCGGCGTCGGCGAGCCCGCCCTGCTTCGCGAGACCCGTCATCGTGCCCATCGCGTCGAAGAAGTTCGTGAAGAACAGGGTGAACACGAGCATCGTCGCCGCGAGCGCGCCGATGCGGTCGAAGGCGCCGAAGCTGAACTGGCCGAGCAGCGACAGGTCGGGCACCGACACCAGCGAGCCGGGCAGCGCGGGCACGGACAGGTGCCAGCCGCCCGGGTTGTCGGCGCCGGCGGGGCCGAGCCGGAGCACCGCCTCCACCACGACCGCGACGACAGTCGTCGCGACCAGGCCGATCAGCAAGCCACCCTTGACCCCCCGCGACACGAGGACGCCCATGAGCAGCAGCCCGAGCACGAAGATCATCGTCGGGACGGTGGTGATCGAGCCTCCGTCGCCGAGCTGGACCGGCGGGCCGGCCGGGGTGCGGGTGACGAAACCGGCGTCGACGAAGCCGATGAACGCGATGAAGAGGCCGATGCCGACCGTGATGGCCGCCTTCAGCTGGCGCGGGACGGCGTTGAAGATCGCCGACCGGGCGCCGGTGACGGCGAGCAGCACGATGAGCAGACCGTTGATGAGCACGAGGCCCATCGCCTCGGGCCAGGTCACGTCGCCGACCACGGCGACGGCGAGGAACGAGTTGATCCCCAGGCCGGCAGCGAGGGCGAACGGCAGGTTCGCGACGAGGCCGAACAGGATGGTCAGCACGCCCGCGGCGAGGCCGGTGACGGCGCCGACCTGGGCGGTCGCGAGCCAGCCGCCGGCGACGTCGGTCGGGGCGTTCTCGGCGCTGGTGCCGCCGAGGATGAGCGGGTTGAGGATCACGATGTACGCCATCGCGAAGAAGGTCACCAGGCCGCCACGGATCTCGCGTCCCGTGGTGGAGCCTCGCTCGGTGATCCTGAACAGCCGGTCCAGCGCGCCGCGCCGGGTGCCGGTGGTGGGCGTCTCGTCGTTCTCGGCGGTGTCCCGCCGGGTTCCCAGGATGGTCACGTCCTTGTGTCCTTTCCGGCCCGCTGCGCGTCAGTAGTCGATGCGGGTGTCGAGGACGCGCCACGCGTCGAAAGGCGCGAGGGCGCTGTCGGTGCGTTCGTGGCGCACCGTCATGACCTCGCCTGCGGCCCGGGTCTCGGGCGCGTCCAGCAGGCGGGCGGCGAAGAAGTCGTAGAACGCGGCGTCGTCGAACCCGGCGGCGGCCGCGTCGTGGCGGTCCGCGGCGAAGTAGACGGCGTCCACGCGCGCCCACAGGGCGGACGCGAGGCACATCGGGCACGGCTCGCAGCTGGAGTACAGGACGGCCCCGGACAGGTCGAACGTGCCCAGCTCGGCGCAGGCCCGCCGGATGGCGGTGACCTCGGCGTGGGCGGTGGGGTCGTTGTCCTGGGTGACACGGTTGTTGCCCTCGACGACGCGGCCGTCACGGGTGACGATCACGGCTCCGAAGGGGCCGCCCGCGTTCGCCACGCTGTCGACGGCCAGGGTGACGGCCTTCTCGAGGTGTGCTGCGTCCACGGGGACGGCCGTGCGGACTGGCTGGGTGCTGATCACGGCATTGCGGTCCATGGTGAGTCTCCACGGTTCGGGCAGCGACCCCCGGGCACACCACGGGTTCGTCGGCGCCGCACCGGGTCCGGCGCCGCACCGGGTCCGGTGCGGGACCGGGTGCTCGGCGGGCCGCTGCAGGCGAGTTGTCCTTCATGCCGCCTGGTAGATAGCTGCCGGTGTCGGATCGATCTCGTCGACCACCGCGCGGGAGTCGACGTCGACGTCCGCGCGGCCCGGGCCCGCCTTAGGCATTCGCGACGCTACACCCGGGCGGGGCGCGGTACAAGAGTTTCGGAATCATCCTTCCGCATCGCGGTCTTTCGAGGCTTGATTCATGCGTCTCGCATCGTGGTCCCACATGATGGACGCGGACTGTCCTCGCCGGTCGCGGTGTTCCTAGAGTGGCCACGACGTCCGGCCGCCGCACCGATGGAGGAACCATGCCCGCACCCACCGACCCGACACCCCGCCTCGCCGAGTACGCGCACCCCGAGCGCCTCGTGACGACGTCGTGGCTCGCCGAGAACCTCGACACCCCGGGCCTCGTGGTCGTGGAGTCCGACGAGGACGTCCTGCTGTACGAGACCGGCCACATCCCCGGCGCGGTGAAGATCGACTGGCACACGGACCTGCTGCAGCCGGTCGAGCGCGACTACCTCGACGGCGCCGGCTTCGCCGACCTGCTCGCCGACCGCGGCATCTCCCGGGACACGACCATCGTCCTGTACGGCGACAAGAACAACTGGTGGGCCGCGTACACCGCGTGGGTCTTCACCCTGTTCGGGCACGAGGACGTGCGCCTGCTCGACGGCGGCCGCAACCTGTGGGTCGCCGAGGGCCGCGAGCTCACCACCGACGTCCCCTCCCCCGCCCGCGGCACCTACCCGGTGGTCGAGCGCGACGACACCACGTTCCGCGCCTTCAAGGAGGACGTGCTCGCCCACCTCGGCAACGGTCCGCTGGTCGACATCCGCTCCCCGCAGGAGTTCTCCGGCGAGCGCCTCCACATCCCGGACTACCCGGAGGAGGGCGTGCTGCGCGGCGGCCACATCCCCTCGGCCCGCAACGTCCCCTGGGCCACCGCGGTGGCCGCGGACGGCACCTACAAGCCGCGGGCCGAGCTCGAGGCCATCTACCAGGACGGCGGCCTGGGCCTCACCGAGGGCGACTCCGTGATCACGTACTGCCGCATCGGCGAGCGCTCCAGCCACACCTGGTTCGCGCTGCGCTACCTGCTCGGCATCGACGACGTGCGCAACTACGACGGCTCCTGGACGGAGTGGGGCAACGCGGTGCGCGTGCCGATCGTCGCGGGCACCGAGCCGGGCGAGGTCCCCGCCGGCGTCAAGCAGCGCCAGGCCGCCTGACCCGTCCCCGCCGCGACCGCACGTCCGCCGAGGTAGTGCCGAACCTGCCGAGGTAGTGCCGAACCTGCCGAAGTAGTTCTCCCCGCGACGAGGTAGTGGTCTTGCCCACTACCTCGCCGCGGGGAGAACTACCTCGGCGCGGGGAGAACTACCTCGCGCGGTCTCGCACTACCTCGGCGGGGTCCGCGCCCACGCATGCCGAGAGAGACTGGAGCCATGACCGACGCCGCCACCCTGCCCGAGTCGCTGTCCGAGATCCGGGAGGACTTCCTCGCCCTGCCCGAGCGGGAGCGCCTCCAGCTCCTGCTCGAGTTCTCGCGCGAGCTGCCCGGCCTGCCCGCCCGGTACGAGAGCGCACCCGGCCTGCTGGAGCGGGTCGAGGAGTGCCAGTCCCCCGTGCGCGCGTTCGCGGAGGTCGACGGCGACGTCGTGCACTTCTTCGCCACCGCGCCCGAGGAGGCGCCCACCACCCGCGGGTTCGCGTCGATCCTCGCGCAGGGGCTGTCCGGGCTGTCGCCGCAGCAGGTCCTCGACGTGCCGGACGACTTCCCCCTGATGATCGGCCTCACCCGCGCCGTCAGCCCCCTGCGCCTCAACGGGATGGCGGGCATGCTCACCCGCGCCAAGCGGCAGGTGCGCGAGCAGCTCGCCGCCGCCTGACGGCGCCCGGGCGGTTCAGAAGTCGAACAGGTCGCCGAGGAACGAGTCCTTCTTCTTGCGCTTGCGGTAGCGGGGGTCGTACCCGCGCTCGTCGTACCGCTTGTCGTCATAGCGCTCGTCGAAGCGCCGCTCGTCGTACCTCGGCCCGTCGTAGCGCCGATCGTCGTACGACGCCGGGAGCGGCGGCCCGGGGGACGTCGGCGGCGGCACAGGACCGCGCGCCTCGGCGGCGATCTCCGACTCGAGGGAACGCTCGATGATCTTGTCGAGCTCGCCCCGGTCGAGCCAGACGCCGCGGCACTGCGGGCAGTAGTCGATCTCGACGCCCTTGCGCTCGGTCATGACGAGGACGGACTGGTCGTGCGGACACTGCATGGCGGCTGCTCCTTCGTCGGCTGGTGGGGACAACGGCCCGGACCGGCGGAGGGTTCCCTCGATGTGCGAGAGTGTGCCCATGACGGTGCTCGTGGCCTACAACCCGTCGCCCCACGGTGAGGCGGCCGTCCGGACGGCGATCGCGGAGGCGGCCCGCAGAGGGCTCGCCCTGCACGTCGTGCACCTGGCACGGTCGGACGACCCGGTGGACGGCGACCCGCTCGACGGCCTGCTCGACGACGTGCCGCAGGGCGTGGAGGTGCGGCCCGTCACCCGGCGCGCCGCCGGCACGGAGCCGGCCGACGCGATCCTCGACGCCGCCGACGAGGTCGGCGCGACCCTCGTCGTCCTCGGCTCCCGCAAGCGCTCCAGCGCCGGCACCTTCCTCATCGGCACGACGACGCAGCGGGTGCTGCTCGACGCGTCCGTGCCCGTCCTGGTCGTCAAGGACGCCTACGACGACTGACCGGCCCGCCCGGTCTGCCCGGTCCGGCGACCCTCAGCGCCCTGCGGTCAGGGCGCGCGGGACGCGCTCGTGCGCGACGACGTCGCCCCGCGGCACGACGAGCGGCCGCAGGTCGCCACGCGCGGCGTCCACCTGCTCCACCGGGAGCCGCTCCACGCCGCCCGCCTCCGCCATCCACCAGCCGAGGTTGGGCGCGAGCGCCGCGTAGCCGTCGCGCATCACGTAGCGCAGCACCGTGTCGGCGAGCCGTACGCCGTCGCGCCACGGCTCGGCGACGCCGCCGGACGGCCCCGCCGCGAGGGTCGCGGCCGGTACGGTCGCCGGCAGCGCGAGCACGCGCAGCCCGTGCCGGAACACGACGCGCCCGTCGACCGTCTCGTACCGCGGCCGCACGCGCTTGACCACGTTGATGACCCGGAAGGGCCACGGCGGCGCCTGGGCGAGGATCAGCTCGGCCTTCGGCGTCAGCTGGCGCGCCAGACGGTGCTCGTCGAACCGGACGCCGACGGCGCGCAGCTCGTCCGCCATCCACTGCAGCGCCATGTCGGAGAGGCCGCAGCGCGCGCCCCCGCCGCCGACGTCACCGTGCGTGCCCGGGAACCACACCTGCTGCACCCGGTCCGGCGGGTCGCCGTCGGGCACGGTCCACAGGCAGGGCGCGAACGTGAGGCGGCGCTCGTCGATCGCCAGGGCCTGCCGGGCGGTGACGACGGCCGACGACAAGGACACGTCGTGGAACCTGTTCTTGCGTCGCGAGAGCCCCGGCACCCCGAGCGCGCCGACGGTGTCGAAGACGCCGAGGAACCGCACCGGGACGCGGATTCCGTGGGCGGCGCGGAACCGCTCCTTCTCCGCCTTGACCTCGTCGCACCGGCGCAGCAGCGCCTCGGCGCGACGACGGCGCCACGACCCTTCCCGGGTGCGGTGGACGGTCCGCTCCGCCCTCGCGACCCTGCGCGGTGTCGGAGGCTTGAGCCGGTACACGCGCTCGGCCTCGTGCAGCAGCCCGGCGTCCGTCGCCTCCGGGGTCAGCAGACCCACCTGCGAGAGCATCCCGACGACGCTGCGCGCCGTGTAGGCGCCGCGCGAGTAGCCGAGCACCACGATCTCGTCGCCCGGCTCGTAGCTCATGGCGAGGAACTGGTAGCCGTCCACGACGTTCCGCGTGAACCCGAAGCCGAACGCCCCGCCCAGGAGCTGGTCCACGAGGTAGCCGCGGGCGCCGACGCCCCCCACGTACCCGACGAGCTGCTCGACGTCGCTGTCGCCGCCCCCTCCGGAGCGCCGCACGCAGCGCGCGAGCTTCTCGATGTTGGAGACCTGCGAGTTCACCGCGTGGCTCCACGTCCCGTCACAGCACAGCACCAGTCGTTTCATGGTCGTCCCTCCATGGATCTCGGAGGGTCTGCGGCCGGCGGTGATACGACGGGCGCCCGGCGAGGGGGCGGCGGCCCCGGTCGGCGAGGGCTCAGGCGACGACGCGGATGACGGCGCTGTGGTCCAGCTCCCCGTCACCGCGCTCGACCATCCGCTGGTACCGGGTGCGCGCCACCTCGGTGAGCGCCGTGTCGACGCCGAGCGCCTCGCCCGCCGCGATGCCGAACTCGAGGTCCTTGAGCTGGGTGCGGCAGGCCCCGCCGTGCGCGTAGTCGCCGGTCAGGTAGCGGCGTGACTTGTCGTCCAGGAGCCGCGAGCCCGCCAGCCCGCCGCCCAGCACCTCGAGCACCGTCGCGAGGTCGAGGCCGCCCGCCCGGGCGACGGCGACCGCCTCGGCCAGGGCGTTGAGCGTGCCCCCCACGACGATCTGGTTGCACGTCTTGGCGAGCGAGCCCGAACCCACCGGGCCCAGGTGCCGCACGGTGGTCCCCATCGCGTCGAGCAGGGGCCGGACGGCGGCGAGGTCCGCGTCCGCACCACCCGCCATGATGCTCAGGCTGCCGGCGACCGCGCCCTCGACGCCGCCGCTGACGGGGGCGTCGACCAGGCGGACGCCGGTCGCCGCGAGCTCTGCCGCCCACGCGGTCACCGCGACCGGGCTCACCGTGCTCATGACGACCAGCACCGGGTCGGCCACCCCGGCCGCGGACCACCCTGCGCGCAGCCCGTCCGGCCGTTCCACGACGTCGCGCACCTGGGGCAGGTCCGGGAGCATGACGACGACCACGGGTCGGGCCGCGTCCGCGGGCCGCGCGGCGACCGTGGCGAGCGGCTGGTCCCGCGCGACGTCCTCGGCCCGTGCGGCGGTGCGGTTCCACAGGGCGACGTCGTACCCCGCCGCGAGCAGGTTCCGCGCCATCGGCGCCCCCATCGGTCCCGTGCCGACGAACCCGACCGGCGTGCCCCGCATGCTCGACCTCCACTCTCCTGGACACCGGCGGCGGTGCCGGCGGCCTCAGGCTACGGGCATCCGCGCGGCACTTTCGGTTCGGTGCGGCAGTTCGAGCTGCCGCACCGAACCGGAACTGCCGCGGAGTGGGCCGAGAGCCTCGTCAGCGCAGGCGCCGCAGGAACTCGCGCGTCCGGTCCTGCTGCGGGTCGCCGAGCACCTGGGCGGGCGTGCCGCGCTCGTGCACGCGCCCGGCGTGCAGGAAGACGACCTCGTCGGCCACCTCGCGGGCGAAGCCCATCTCGTGCGTCGCGACGAGCATCGTCGTCGGCCGGCCGGCCACCCCCTCGGTGCGCAGCGACAGCAGCAGGTCCAGCACCTCGCCCACGAGCTCCGGGTCGAGGGCGGAGGTCACCTCGTCGAGCAGCAGCAGCTCCGGCCCGTTCACGAGGGCGCGGGCGATGGCGGCGCGCTGCTGCTGGCCGCCCGAGAGCTGGTCGGGGTAGGCCTGCGCCTTGTCGGCCAGCCCGACGCGCTCCAGCATCGCCAGGGCGGCGCTCTCGGCCTCGGCGCGCGGCACCCGGTGCACGACGCGCGGCGCGAGGGTCACGTTGTCGAGCACCCGCAGGTGCGGGAACAGGTTGTACTGCTGGAAGACCATCGCGAGGCGGGCGCGGACGGCGTCGGCGTCCACCCAGGGGTCGGCGACGTCGAGGCCGTCGAGCAGCACCTGGCCGTCGTCGACCTCCTCCAGCAGGTCCACCACCCGCAAGAGGGTGGACTTGCCGGAGCCCGACGAGCCGACGACGACGACGCACGCGCCCGCGGCGACGTCGAGGTCGACGCCGTCGAGGACGACCTTGCGGTCCGCGCCGGCGCCGAAGGACTTGCGGACGTCGCGCAGCGACAGGAGGGGCACGGCCGCGGCGCTCATCGCACGACCCCCGCGCCGGCGACCCCGCGCAGCTCGCCCCGCCAGCCCTGGCGGGCCGACCAGGCGTCCACGAGGCGTGTCAGCGGCACCGAGATCGCGAGGAACAGCAGGCCGGCCACCACGTACGGCGTGAAGTTGTAGTCGCCCGTCGTGGCGATCTGCGCGGCGCGGATCGCGTCGACCGCGCCGAGGATCGAGATGAGCCCGGAGTCCTTCTGCAGCGACACCAGCATGCTCGCTACCGGCGCGGTGACGTTCCGCACGGCCTGGGGCAGGACGACGCGCCGCACCGCCTGCCCGCGGCTCAGACCCAGCGACCGCGCGGCTGCCACCTGCGACGGGTGCACCGCCTCGATGCCCGCCCGGAAGAGCTCCGCCAGGTAGGCGGTGTAGCAGACCACGATCGACAGGCCGCCGAGGAACGCGGCGCTGACCGGCAGCCACGGCAGCCGCAGCGCCGGCAGCCCGAACCCGACCAGCAGGAGCACCAGCAGCAACGGGACGCCACGGAACACGTCGACGTACCCGACGGCGAGGAGCCGCAGCGGGAACAGGGCCGGCACGCGGGACGTCCGCACGACGGCGAGCAGCAGGCCGACGACGAGGGCCACGACGCTCGCCACGACCCACACCCGCAGGTTGAGCCACAGGCCCGCGGCCACCTCGGGCAGCACCTCCCACGCACGCTCGGGCGAGAAGAACGCCTCTCGGGCCCGTTCCCAGCCGGGCGCCGTCGTCACGACGTAGACGACGGCGGCCAGCACCAGGACGGTCGCGACCGCGGCGACGAGCAGCGCGCGGCGGTGCTGGGCGCGCCGGTAGGCCGCGCGGGCGCGGGCCCGCGCGGAGGGCTGCCAGCCGGGGGTCCGGGCGGTCGTGGGGGCGCTCACGTGTCAGGAGAGCTCGGGGACGTCGTCCGACTTGAGCCACGTGGTGCGCAGGTCGTCGAGGGTGCCGTTCTCCTCCAGGGTGTCGACGGCGGCCGAGACGCACGGCGTGAGCGAGGAGCCCTTGTCGAGCACCAGCCCGAGCTGCTCCGGCTCCCCGACGGGCGGCAGCGTGCCGACGACGTGGGTGTCGGGGAAGTAGACGGTCGAGGCCGCGACGCCCTGGTCGACGTCCATCACCATGGCGTCGATCGTGCCGGAGCTCAGCGCGGTCATCCCGTCCCCGGCCGCGTTGAACGGCGTGACCTCGACGTCGTCCCCCCAGGCGGCGTCGGCGGCCGCGAGGGACGTCTGGGACGCGGTGACGCCCACCTTGGCGCCCTTGAGGTCCGCGAGGCTCGCAGCGTCGGAGAACTTGCCCTCGTCGGCCACGATGACGCCCTGCCGGCTGGTGAGGTACGGGCTGGAGAAGTCGACGGCGCCCTTGCGCTCGTCGGTGATCGTGGTCTGGTATGCCGCCACGTCGAACGGCTTCACCGCCGGGCTGATGATCTGCTCGAACGTGACGGAGGTCCACTCGACGTCGTCCTTCGCGAAGCCCAGCTCGTCCGCGACGGCGTAGACGAGGGCGGACTCGAAGCCCTTCCCGCTGCTGGGGTCGCCCACGTACCAGGGCTCGAACGGGTCGCTCGCGCCCACCGTGAGCGTGCCGTCGGTGAGCGTCTTCATCCCTTCGGGCGTGCAGTCGGTGGCGCTGCCGGAGGGCGTGGCGCCGGTGTCGCCGTCGTCGCCGGACGACGAGCACCCGGCGACCGCGAGGGTGGCGGCGGAGGCGAGGGCGACCGCGAGGAGAGGGCGGGAGGTACGCACGAGGAGGGCCTTCCGGAGGTGTGGACTGCGACGGGCACGACGTCGCGAGCCTATGCCGCCCACCACCTCTCGCGGCATGGCGGTCGTCACAGGCGGGGCGCGCCCGGGTTGTCGATGTTCCCCGGGCAGGGCCCCGTGCCCGCGCCGGTCAGGCGGTCAGGGGTGCACGTGCGCGCGGTGCCCGGTCTGTGCCGAGATGTCCTGCTCCGCCTGCTCGAGCAGCGCGTCCGCGAGCCGACGCAGGGCTCGCGCAGCCGCCACCTCGTCGCCGATCACCGGGATCTGCGCGTCGCCCGGGTCCTTGCGCGCGTGCCCGACGGCGCGCAGCGAGCCCACGTCCGGGCCGGGCGTCAGCATCGCCTCGGCGGTCGTGCTGCCGGCCGCCTCCATGAGCGACACCCGCACGTCCCAGGTGAGCGCCCGCGCCACCTCCGGTCGTGGCGGGCGCGCCGGCACGGCGTCGCCGCCCTCGTGCTGCACCAAGGTGTCCGCCCCGGGGAAGACCAGCGTCTCCTCGCCCGTGTCCGACCAGCGCACCTGGAACGGCGGGGTGCCGTCCCCGTGGGGGCACCCGACCACGATCCCGTCGCGCACCGCACCGCCGACCACCCCGGACGCCACCACGATCCGGTCCCCCACCGTCGCCCTCATCGCCGCCTCCTCGCGCCGTCGCACGCCCGCCGCCCGAGCTCGGTCCTGTCCGTCCATCATGCGCCGGGGTGCCGCGACAGGCAGCACGTCACAGCCACCGCGGGGCAGGGCGGCGGCGTTAGGCCGTCAGTGCGAGCGCAGCGCGTCGACCAGCTCGCTCTTGCGCATCGACGACCGGCCCTCGATGCCGATCTCGGCCGCACGCTTGCGCAGGTCGGCCACCGTCCAGTCGTCGTAGCTGCCGGACTCGCCGCCCTTCTTCCCGACCTTGCCGCGCCCGCGAGCGGCGGCGGCGTTCGCGATCCGCGCGGACTTCTCCTTGCTGTTGCCCTCGTCCCGGAGCTCCTCGTACAGCTCCTTGTCCTTGACGCTCGGTCCCGCATCCCGTCGGGGCATCGTCGGTCCTCTCGCTCGTCGGGCGCGCCGCTGGCGGGCGTCCTCCACGCTCTTGGGTTCTCCACCTTGGCCCCAGAGCCGCGCTGGTCGCATCTCCAGCCGTGCGGGGACGCGCGCCGGCCGGCCCGCGACTGCACGGCGGGCGAGGACGGGAGGGGGCGGGCGTACGACGGCGACGTCGCGCCCGGCCCGGGAATGACGAAGGCCCCGACCGGATCCCGGTCGGGGCCTTCTGGATGTCGACGACATCCCGTGGTAGCGGGGGCAGGATTTGAACCTGCGACCTCTGGGTTATGAGCCCAGCGAGCTACCGAGCTGCTCCACCCCGCGTCGACTCCCTGAACATTACGGCACGTTCGGGCGCGAGCCAAGTCCAATCGGGCGAATGGGACCCACGTCACACCCGAGCCCGCTGCTGCGCTCCCGGAGACGCCGCGGGGCCGCCGGGGGCCCGCGGGCCGCGCCCCCCCCCCCCCCGCCCCCCCCCCGGGCCCCGCCGGCGCCCTCTGGGGGGTGGGGATTAAAAAAAAAAAAAACCCACACAACCACAAAAAAA
>NZ_JBSHCR010000096.1:0-11863 GCF_053615895.1 Isoptericola sp. NPDC055881 | reverse complement strand
CCGCAGCACGTGCTGCGGCGGCCGGGCGCGGTCAGACAGCGCGGTCAGACGCCGCGGGCCACGGCCCAGCGGAACGCGCCCGCGAGCCGGTAGCCGCCACCCGCTTCCCGGAACGGCGCCGCGGCAGCGACGACCGCGGGGGCGAGCTCGGCCTGCGTGGCCGGGTCCTCCCCGAGCAGGACGCCGCGCACCAGGCCGTCGGCGTCGGCAGGGCACCATGCGACGTCCGTGACACCGGAGCCGACGACGTCGAGGCCGGCCGCGCGGAGCACCGTCTCGAACCCTCCCGGCGCACGCAGCGGCCCGTCCACCGGCGGGTCCTCCTCGTACGCCGCCGCCACCGCTCGCTCGACGACGTCGAGGTCGTTGCGGGCGCCCTCGGCCCAGCCCGCGAGCCCGACCCGACCGCCGGGTGCCAGCACCCGGACCAGCTCCGCCAGCGCCGCGCCGGCGTCCTCGACGAGCTGCAGGGCGTTCACCGCCAGGATGACGTCGAACACGCCGGCACGGAACGGCAGCCGCTCCGCCGCCCCCACCCGGACCGTCGCGGCCGGGACGCGCTCGCGCGCGTGCCGCACCATCGCCGGGGCGAGGTCGACGCCGGTGGCCTCCGCACCGTCGCGGGCCGCCCGTTCGAGGAGCTCGCCCGTGCCGCACCCCACGTCCAGCACGCGCGTGCCCGGTCCGACGCCGGTGGCGGTCAGGAGCGGGCCCCACACCGGGGCAGCGACCGCGCCCCAGAGCTCGGCCCAGCCGTCCGCGACCGCCGACCACACGTCGTCCGTGCCCTCGTCGGGCGCGTCGCCGTGGTCGTACTGGGCCCACTCGCCCACGCCCTGCTCCCCGCCGCCCGGCGTCACGCCGCGCTCAGTCTTTGCGGCGCTGCGCGGAGGTCCAGTCCCGCATGCGCTGCGGGTAGCCCGTGAACCGCACGTTGTAGACGGGCACGCCCAGCGAGCGCGCGACCTCGAACCCCGTGCGCTCGTCGGGCACGCGGCGGCGCGTCCACTCCCCCGTGGTGGCGACCAGCAGCACCGTCGTGGGGGTCTGAGCGTTGGGCGGCTCCACGTACGCCTCGACCCCGACGCGCGTCCGCACGAAGTCCTGCAGGTACGCGACGGTCTCGCCCCGCGAGCCGGAGGTCGGGGCGGTGCCGGAGGCCGGGGACGACGACCTGCCCAGCAGGCGTCCCCACGAGGTCCGAAGCGACATGGCGCGAGACTACCGCCGCCGTCCGCACCATGTTCTGGAGGCGGTCCGGAGGTGTCCTGAAGGTCATGGAGCGGTCAGGTGTACCCAGCGTCACACCGACCAGTGCCCCCGAACGATTGGGGCGCACCCGGTCGAGGTGACAAGATGGCAGGCAGTGACCAGAACGCGGCAACCAGAGGTTTCGCGGGCCGGCAGGACCGGCACGCCTCGGCAGGTCGCCTGACCCACTGATCGAAGGAGACTCCACAGGTCATGTCAGAGAACGTGCAGCTTCCTGCACTCGGCGAGTCCGTTACCGAGGGCACCGTCACCCGCTGGCTCAAGGCCGTCGGCGACACCGTCGCCGTCGACGAGCCCCTGCTGGAGGTCTCGACCGACAAGGTCGACACGGAGATCCCGTCGCCGGTCGCCGGCGTCCTCGAGCAGATCCTCGTCGAGGAGGACGAGACCGTCGAGGTCGGCGCCACCCTCGCCGTCGTCGGTGACGGTTCCGGCGCGGGCGGCGACGACGCGGCCCCGGCCGCCGAGTCCGCCGCCGAGCCCGAGACCCCCACCGAGCCCGAGCCCGCCGCGGAGCCCGAGGCCGCCGAGCCCGAGACCACCGAGCCCGAGACTACCGAGGAGCCCGAGGCCCCCGCCGAGGCGCCCGCCTCCGGTGGCGGCGAGGGCACCGAGGTGACCCTGCCCGCCCTGGGCGAGTCCGTCACCGAGGGCACCGTGACCCGTTGGCTCAAGGCCGTCGGCGACTCGGTCGAGGTAGACGAGCCGCTGCTCGAGGTCTCGACCGACAAGGTTGACACCGAGATCCCGTCCCCCGTCGCCGGTACCGTCCAGCAGCTCCTGGTCGAGGAGGACGCGACGGTCGAGGTCGGCGCCGTGCTGGCCGTCATCGGCTCCGGCGCCGCGCCGGCTGCTGAGAAGCCCGCCGAGCAGAAGCCCGCCAAGGCTCCCGAGCCCGTGGGCGCGCCCGAGAAGCCGGAGGAGCCCGCTCCGGCTCCGTCGGCACCGGCCCCCGCCGCGGAGAAGCCCGCCGCCGAGAAGCCTGCTGCGGAGAAGCCTGCCGAGCCCGCGCCGGCCCCCGCCGCGCCGTCTGCGCCGGCTCCTGCGGCCGCGTCGGGCAAGGGCTCCTACCTGACGCCGCTCGTGCGCAAGCTCGCGGCCGAGAAGGGCGTGGACGTCTCCGCGATCCAGGGCACCGGCGTCGGTGGCCGCATCCGCAAGGAGGACGTGCTCGCCGCGGCCGAGAAGGCTGCCGCTCCGGCGCCCGCGGCTGCTGCCGCGCCCGCCGCGGCCCCCGCCGCCAAGGCGGCCGTCCCGCCGGTCTCCCCGCTGCGCGGCACCACCGAGAAGATGTCGCGTCTGCGCAAGATCGTCGCCGAGCGCATGGTCGAGTCCCTGCACACGCAGGCCCAGCTCACCACCGTGGTCGAGGTGGACGTCACCAAGGTCGCCAAGCTGCGCGCGAAGGCGAAGGAGTCGTTCAAGGCCCGCGAGGGTGCGAACCTCACCTTCCTGCCCTTCTACACGCTCGCGGCGGTCGAGGCGCTCAAGGCGTTCCCGAAGATCAACGCCTCGATCGACCAGGAGAAGGGCGAGATCACCTACCACCCGTCGGAGAACGTCGGCATCGCCGTCGACACCGAGCGCGGCCTGGTGGTCCCGGTCATCAAGAACGCCGGCGACCTGAACCTCGCGGGCATCGCCCGCCAGATCGGCGACCTGGGTGCGCGCACCCGGGCCAACAAGGTCGGCCCGGACGAGCTGTCCGGCGCGACCTTCACGATCACGAACACCGGCTCGGGCGGCGCGCTCATCGACACGCCGATCGTGCCCGGTGGTCAGGTCGCCATCCTCGGCACCGGCACGATCACCAAGAAGCCGGCCGTCGTGACGAGCCCGGACGGCGAGGAGACCATCGCCATCCGCCAGTTCGCGTACCTGTTCCTCTCGTACGACCACCGCCTGGTCGACGGTGCGGACGCCGCGCGCTTCCTCACCGCGGTCAAGGCCCGCATCGAGGAGGCGTCGTTCGAGGCCGAGGTCGGCCTCTGATCGCGTCTCGTCCCTGACGACGGCGAAGGGCGTCCCGGCTTCGGCTGGGGCGCCCTTCGCCGTCCCCCGGGCAGCGCTCTCGTCGCGGCGAGCGGTCAGGCGACGTCCGCCACGCGCCAGCCGTCCGACGTCCAGGTGAGCCGCAGGGTGGCGGTGCGACGCTCGGTCTCGGGCACCGCGGTGACGGTGCCGTCGGCCGCGACCTGCTCGTGCGCACCGACCACATAACGCACCACGACATCGGCCTGGCCGTCCTGATGGCGCTGCGTGCGCGCGGCCTGCACGCGCGCCTCGGCGCCGCGCACGGCGGTGCCTGATCGGGCGGCGTCGGTGAGAAGCTCGGTGTCGGCCTCGTGCACGGGCGACCCCGGCACGTCCACGTCGTGCAGGGTGGCGGCGCCTGTCACCGCGTCCCCGCCGGGCCCCGGCGACAGCAGCTCGACACGCCTGCGGGTCAGCTCCGCCGCGGCGGCTGCGGGGTCCGCAGGGTCGCCGGTCGGGTCCGCGCGCTCGACGGTCGTGCCCGACGCCGCAGGAGCGACCGTGGCCGGCGCCGGCGCGACGGCAGGCACGGCGCCGCCGGACGGCGACCGGACCTCGAGCACGACGACCGCGAGCAAGGCCACCAGCCCCACGGCGCCGCCGGCAGCGAGGACGTGACCCGCGGGCCTCCCCCGGGTCGCCCGGGTCACCCGCCCGTGCCGGACGCCGCGGCGCGAGCCGCCAGCGTCCGCACGCGGGGGCGGCGGCGCCACCGAGCCACGACCACGACCACGACCACGACGAGCGTCTTGCGGACCGTGCGCACCACGACCGCCCCGGACGACTCGCCGACGGGAAGGCAGGGAACCCTGCACGGCTGCGCGGGTGGCGGGCCGCCGTCCGAGAGCGGCGCCGGCGAGCGCTGCGGCCTCGGGCAGGCGCACCGGCTCGGGCGGCACCGCCCGGTCGGCCTGGGCGGCGAGCGTGCCGGCCTCGGGTCGAACCCGGGGGTCGGGCGCGGACGCCGCCGCGAGCACGGCGCGCAGCCCGACGGCGTCGTCGTCGTCGCGGTCGCCGAGAAGCTCGGCCACGAGCAGCGCGAGGGCGTGCACGTCGGCGGCCTCGTCCTCGTCGGCCCGGGTCATGGTGACGTCGAGCGCGACCGTGGCGCGCGGACGCAGCAGCGCGGTCCCGTCGGGCCCGAGCACCACGTCGCCGACGTCGAGGCCACCCTGCCGCAGCCCGGCGCTGTGCAGCGCGGCGAGCCCGCGAGCCACGGCGACCACCACCCCGGCAGCCTCCCGCGACGTGAGCCTGCCCCGCACGGCGAGGACGGTCGGCAGGTCGGTGGCAGCCCCACCGCGACGCACGGCGAGCGTGCCGTCGTCGCGCACGTCCACGGCGGCGACGGGCTCCACGCACGGGTGGCGCAGCTCAGCGAGCGCGCTCACGCGTGCCAGGAGAGCGTCACGGGCACCGGCGTCGGTCGGGATGGGGAGCGTCTGGGTCGGCACGATGCCATCGAACACCTCCGCGGTGCTCGGGCTGCGCCGTCATCCACAGGCCCGGTCAGCGCCACCTGCCGTCAGAGGGCGACGCGTCGACCTTCGCGGGCGGACACGCGCGCGGCGTCGAGCACCTCCGCGGTGCGCACGGCGTCGGCAGGGTCCACCGGTGCGGGCTCGTCGCCGCGCAGCCAGGGGCCCAGGGCCCGGTAGAAGTCGGCGTGGCCGCCGGGCGCGGCGGGCACGGCCCGGCGGTCGCGGCCACGCGTGAACCAGCCCACGGAGCCCTCGGGCGCGTCGTCGTCGAGCGTCTCGAACGGGGACGCGTCCTGCTCGAACGTGGTCACGAGGTACGCCCCGGACGAACCCAGCACGCGGGTGCGCGGACCGGGGGCACCCACCACGGAACCCGCCCAGAGGCGTGACACGACCCCCTGGGGGCTCGCGGCCCGCCCGCCGCCGGGCTCGTGCTGCAGCACCAGGAAGACGTCGTCCTCGGTGGGGGTGGTGAGCTTGCGGGTCTGCGCCCAGACGGACTGCACGCGGCCGAAGAGCTGCGTCGCCGAGTCCACCAGGTGCGGGCCGAGGTCCAGGAGCAGGCCGCCGCCGACGGGGTCGTTCTCCTTCCAGCGCTGCCTCGGCGTGGGGCGCCAGCGCTCCCAGCGCCGTTCGAACGTGTGCACGTCGCCGAGGTCGCCGCCGTCGAGCAGGGCCGCGAGGGTGAGCTGCTCGGGGTCCCAGCGCCGGTTCTGGAACACGGTGAACGGGGTGCCGGTGGCTCCGGCCTCCTCGACGACGGCGCGCGCCTGGTGCGCGTCGAGACCGATCGGCTTGTCGAGCACGAACGGGATCTCGGCACGGGCGAGGGCCGCGGCGTGCTCGGCGTGCAGGGTGGTGGGGCTGGCGACCACCACGACGTCGTACGACCGGCGCGCGGTGATCAGCGCGTCGAGGTCCGACAGGAGGCGGGCCCCCGGCCAGTCTCCGGCCGCTTGGTTGCGCCGACCGGGGTCGCGCGTCACCACCGCAGTCACCTGCAGGCCTGCCTCCGCGGCCAGGCGGCCGTGGATCTCACGTCCCGCTCCCCCGTACCCGACGATCGCCAGGCGCGGTGGCGGCGGCGCCGTCGTGCCGTCGGTCGCGCCCGCCTGTGCTGCCTCGTCCGTGACCATGGCTCCATGGTGCCGGACCGCGCCGTCGGGCGTCGCCGTGCCACGCGGCGCCGGGCCGGTTGCCTGCAGGCGGGCCCTCCCGTAGACCGGGACGAGGCCGGGTGCTGGCCCGGACCGACGACGCACGACGACGGAAGGAGCGAACGGCGATGGCGACACGACTCAACCAGCCCGGCCTCGAGCAGGCGCGCGCGCTGGTCCGCGACGGCAAGGTGGTCCGCGACGAGCGCGACGACTGGAGCGAGCACGCGCCCACCACGGACGCGGAGAACCGGTTCGTCGAGCGGGAGGGGTGGACCGAGTTCCGCCACTGGCACCTCGGGGTCGACGACGACGAGAACCCGGAGACGAAGCAGGCGGTGTCGTTCCCCTACGGCGACCTGACGAAGGTCCACCGGTGCGCCGTCGTCTCCCTGGAGAGCCGGGCGGGCCAGCACGACCACGACGAGATCCGGGACGCGGCCCGCGCCCTGCTGGAGCTCATCGACTCGACGGGGTGACGGCCGGCGCCCGGCGCCCGAGCCGTGCGGGCCACCACACGCGGTCCCCCACGTCGTGGACGAGCGCCGGCACCAGCAGGCTGCGCACCACCAGGGTGTCGACGAGCACGCCGAACGCCACGATGAAGGCGAGCTGGGCGAGGAACAGCAGCGGGATGACGCCGAGCGCGGCGAACGTCGCGGCCAGCACCACGCCCGCCGACGTGATCACCGAGCCCGTGACCGCCAGCCCGCGCAGCACGCCAGGACGCGTGCCCACCCGCAGGCTCTCCTCACGCACCCGCGTCATGAGGAAGATCGAGTAGTCGACCCCGAGCGCGACGAGGAAGCAGAACGCGTAGAGCGGCACGGCCGGGTCGGCGCCCGGGAAGTCCAGGACGTGGTTGAACACGAGGGCGGCGACGCCGAGCGCGAACCCGAAGGACAGCACGTTCGCCGCCATGAGCAGCACCGCGGCGAGCACGGAGCGCAGCAGCAGGACCAGGATCACGAGGATCACGGCCAGCACGACGGGGACGATCGTGCGCAGGTCGTGCTGTCCGGCCACCTGGGTGTCCAGCCGTTCGGCGGCCGCCCCGCCGACGAGGGCGTCGGGGCTCACGTCGTGCACCGCGGTGCGCAGGTCCGCCACGGTGTCGACGGCCTCCTGGCTGTCGGACGGCGCCTCCGTCGTGACGTCGACGCGCACCTGTCCGTCGACGACCAGCGGGTCACCCTGCGCGGGCATGCCCGGGGCGGTGGCAGGCTGGTCGGTGACGATCGTCGCCGCGGTGACCCCGGCCGTGCCCTCGGCGGCGTCGACGACGGCGTCCGCGTCCTCCTGGGGCGCGATGACGGTGGCAGGCTGGGCAGACACCCCCTCGAAGTGGCTCGTGAGCACCTTCTCGCCGTCGACCGAGTCGACCTGGGTGAGGAACACCTCGGAGTCGCCGGTGCCGTTGGCGTCCAGCGTCGGGACGAACGCGGCTCCCGCGGCGAGCACGACGGCGGTGACGACCCACACCACCCGGTCGTGCCGGCCGACGAAGCCGGCGACGCGCGACCACACCCCGTGGCCGGCGACCTCGACGTGCGTGTCGTCGTCGGGCGCGACGGCGGCCGTCGGGGCGGGGTTCCCGTCCGCCCCGGCCACCTCGGCGGGCTGGGCATGGGGCACCTTGGGCCAGAACACCCACCGCGCCCGCCGGCCACCGACGAGCAGCATGGCGGGCAGGAGCGTCATCGCCGAGAGGAACGCCGCGACGATGCCGATGGCCGCGACCGGTCCCAGGCTGCGGTTCGACGACAGGTCGGACAGCAGCAGGCACAGCAGGCCCACGACGACCGTCCCCGCGCTGGCGGCGATCGGCTCGACCGACGCGCGGACCGCACGCCGCATCGCCGTGTACGGCGACTCACTGGTGCGCAGCTCCTCGCGGTAGCGCGCGACCAGCAGCAGGGCGTAGTCCACGGAGGCACCCACCACGAGGATGGACAGGATCCCCTGCGACTGGCCGTTGAGGGTCAGGACGTCGTTCGCGGCGAGCTGGTAGACGACGAGGCCTGCGAGGCAGAGCGCCAGCACGGCCGTGAGGATCACGACGAAGGGCAGGATCGGCGAGCGGTAGACGAGGGCGAGGATCACCAGGACGGCGCCGAGCGCGACGAGCAGCAGCACGGTGTCGATCGCCCCGAACGCGCTCACGAGGTCCGCGACGAAGCCCGCCGGCCCCGTGACCCACGTCTCCAGGCCGGTGCCGGCCAGCCCGCCGTCGGCAGCGTCGGCGGCGGCGAGCGTCCGCAGCGCACCGATCGCGAGCTCGGAGACGCTCGACTCCTCGGCACCGACGTCCTCGGACGCCTGCGCCGCGTCGAGCGAGACGACCACGAGCGCGGCCTGCTTGTCCTCGGACGGCACGACCACGGGGTCGGCGACGCTGACGTCGCCCACGGTCCGCGGCTCGTCACCGGAGGTGCCCTCCAGCGGGGCGTCGGCGATCGCGTCCGCGAACGCCTGGACGTCGGCGAGCTGCTCGGGGGTCAGGGCGGACCCGTCAGACGTCTCGGTCACCACCAGCGCCGGGAGCGTCTCGGAGTCGGTGAACTCGCGGGCGAGCTCGGCCGCCTGCGTGGACTCGGCGCTCGCGGGCAGGAACGCCGCGTTGTCGTTGGTCTGGACGCTGCTGAGGTTGCCCTGGGCCTGCCCTCCGAACGCGCCGATGGCGAGCCACACCCCGATGGCTGCCAGAATGGCGAGGCCCCGGAGGAGTCCTGATCCACGATTGCTCAGCATGCTGAGTATCCTGCCTGACTGGGAGGTGAGCAGCAAGTGACCCACGACGCGCCCGTACCCGACGCGACGTCGCCCTCTGCCCGATGGCTCGAGGCCGCCGCCGCCGACCCGACGAGCGACGACCCGGCGCAGTGGCCCACCGGCCGCCTCCTGTTCACGGCCGTCCGGCGCATCGAGCACGACTGGAACGCCCACCTCGGCAGGTGGGACCTCAACCATGCCGGGCACCCGGTCCTCCTGCACCTGCTCGCCGGACCGCGCACGCAGCGCGAGCTCGCGCGGCTCAACGGCGTGACCGAGCAGACGATGAGCCGCGTCGTCGCCCGCCTGGAGCGCTCCGGCTACGTCACCCGCAGCGACGACCCGCAGGACCGCCGGCGTCGCGCGGTCGCGATCACGGACGACGGGCGCGCCGCCGTCATCGAGGCCAGCCGGGTGCAGCCGGCCGAGGACCTCACCGCCCGCGGTCTGGACGGCGACCAGGTGGCCGCGCTGCGTGAGATCCTCGTCACGTTGGTGCGCGCGCAGCGCGGGGACCACGAGGACTAGCCTCGGCCGGGTGGACGTGATGACGCTGCCCGGACTGACCGACTACCACGAGGCGTGGGAGCTGCAGCGCCGCGTGCACGCCGATGTCGTCGCCGGCGACCGGCCGGACACCCTGATCGTCGTCGAGCACCCCGACGTCTACACCGCGGGGCGGCGCACCCACCGCGACGAGCGCCCGACCGACGGCACGCCCGTGGTCGACGTGGACCGCGGCGGCAAGGTCACCTGGCACGGACCGGGGCAGCAGGTGGTCTACCCGATCCTGCGGCTCGCGGAGCCGATCGACGTCGTCGCGTACGTGCGCGCGCTCGAGGAGGCGGTCATGGACGTGTGCGCCGGCTTCGGCCAGGAGACGGTCCGGGTCGCCGACCGTACAGGCGTCTGGTTCGCCGCCGCCGGCGACCGTCGCGAGCGCAAGGTGTGCGCCATCGGCGTGCGCACCGCCAAGGGGGTCACGATGCACGGGATCGCCCTGAACTGCTGCCCCGACCTGAGCAGGTTCGACCGCATCGTGCCGTGCGGCATCACGGACGCCGACGTGACCTCCCTGAGCATCGAGACCGGCCGGGTCGTCACGCTCGACGAGGTGCGGTCACCGCTGGTCGACGCCCTCGACCGCCACCTCGGCCCCCTGCGCGCCAGCGCGGAGCGCTCCGGTGTTGCTGACGTCACGTCCACGCGCTGAGCAGGTCCCGACACCGGGCGACCACGCTCCCGTAGTCTGACGAGGTCCGGCGCGGTCAGGGTCCGCACAGGCCAGCCCCCGCCGACGTCCACCTGCTCGACGACGACCGGGAGACACCCGTGACGATCGCACCCGAAGGCCGCCGCATGCTGCGCATCGAGGCCCGGAACGCCGCCACCCCCATCGAGAAGAAGCCCGAGTGGATCAAGACCAAGGCCACGATGGGTCCCGAGTACCGGGAGCTGAAGGGCCTGGTCAAGGGCGAAGGCCTGCACACGGTGTGCGAGGAGGCCGGCTGTCCCAACATCTTCGAGTGCTGGGAGGACCGCGAGGCCACGTTCCTCATCGGCGGCGACCAGTGCACGCGCCGCTGCGACTTCTGCCAGATCGACACGGGCAAGCCGGCGGACTTCGACGCCGACGAGCCGCGCCGCGTCGCCGAGTCGGTCCGGACCATGGGCCTGAGGTACTCGACCGTCACCGGCGTCGCCCGCGACGACCTGGCCGACGGCGGAGCCTGGCTGTACGCGGAGACGGTGCGCCAGATCCACGCGCTCAACCCGGGCACGGGCGTCGAGCTGCTGATCCCGGACTTCAACGCCATCCCGGAGCTGCTCGACGAGGTCAACGGGTCGCGGCCCGAGGTCCTGGCGCACAACGTGGAGACGGTGCCGCGCATCTTCAAGCAGATCCGGCCGGGCTTCCGGTACGACCGCTCGTTGTCGGTCCTGACCCGAGCCCGCGAGGCCGGCCTGGTGACCAAGTCCAACCTCATCCTCGGCATGGGCGAGACCGTCGCCGAGGCCCGCGACGCCCTGCAGGACCTGCACGACGCCGGCTGCGACCTGGTGACGATCACGCAGTACCTGCGCCCTTCCCTGCGCCACCACCCCGTGGACCGCTGGGTGCGGCCGGAGGAGTTCGTCGAGCTGTCCGACGCCGCCGAGGAGATCGGCTTCCTGGGCGTCATGGCGGGTCCGCTGGTGCGGTCGTCGTACCGCGCTGGCCGGCTGTGGGGCCAGGCGATGACGCGTCGCGGCCTGCCCGTCCCGGAGGCGCTCGCGCACCTCGCGGAGCCGACGACGTCGCGCCAGGAGGCCGCGAGCCTGCTGGCCCGTCCGGCGCACTAGACTTGACGACCATGGCCCGCACCAAGTCCGACGCCGGCGCGCCCTCCGACGCCACCGGTCAGCAGAAGAAGCCCAAGAAGCAGCGCTGGTACCACCAGGTGTGGGCCGCGTACCAGATGACGCGCAAGCAGGACCCCACGGTCACGTGGCTGCTCCTGGGCGTGTTCGTCGGGATCCTCGCCGTCGTCAGCGCCGTCGTGCTGCTGCTCGACGTCCCGACCGGTTTCCAGATCCTGTACATCGTGGTGCTCGGCATCCCGTTCGCGGCGCTGGGCGCGATGTTCGTCCTGACCCGCAAGGCGGAGAAGGCCGCGTACACGCAGATCGAGGGCCAGCCGGGCGCCGCCCGCGCCGCGCTCGGCACGGTCCGCGGCGGCTGGACCTTCGAGGACGAGCCGGTCGCGATCAACCCTCGCACCCAGGACTTCGTGTTCCGCGGCGTCGGCCGGCCGGGCATCGTCCTCGTCAGCGAGGGACCGTCGCACCGCGTCCAGCGTCTCCTCGAGGACGAGCGCCGCAAGGTCGCGCGCATCGTCCCGAACGTGCCGATCGCGCTGATCCAGTGCGGCAACGAGGAGGGGCAGGTCCCGCTGCCCAAGGTCGCCCGCAAGGTGCAGAAGCTCAAGCGCTCGCTCACCAAGCCCGAGGCCGACCAGGTCCACAAGCGGCTCAAGGCGCTCGGCGGCGCTCGCCTGCCGATCCCGAAGGGCGTGGACCCGATGCGCGCCCGCCCCGACCGCAAGGGGCTGCGCGGCCGCTGACGGCTGCTCTCTCTCGTACGACCGGCGTCGGGCCGGGTCGCCT
>NZ_JBSHCR010000095.1:5511-11891 GCF_053615895.1 Isoptericola sp. NPDC055881 | reverse complement strand
GCGCCCACCCGCGCGTGGTGTGACGAACCGGTGAGGGATCTGCGCGGGTCGCCGGTGGGCCGGTGCCCTAGAGTGCAAGCCGTGACGTCCACCCTGTACCGCAACGGAGTCGTCCACTCGTCCGCCGACCCGTTCGCCGAGGCGCTGCTCGTCGACGACGGGGTCGTGACCTGGCTCGGGGCGGAGGACACGGCGGCAGGGCTCGCGGCGCGAGCGGACCGGGTGATCGACCTCGACGGGGCCCTGGTCGCCCCCGGATTCGTCGACGCGCACGTGCACCTGCTCGAGACCGGCCTGGCCGCCGACTCCGTCGACCTCACCGCGGGGGCCGTGACCTCGCTCGCCGACGCGCTGGACGCGCTGGCCCGCGGCGCGCGGCAGCTCGACGCGGCCGACCCGGGCGGTGAGGAGGTCCTCCTCGCGTTCGGGTGGGACGAGCAGACCTGGCCCGAGCGTCGCGCCCCCCGGGGCGAGGAGCTCGACGCCGCCTGCGGCGGCCGGCGCGTGTACGCGTCCCGCGTCGACGGGCACAGCGCCGTCGTGTCCACGTCGTTCGCGCGGGCGGCGGGCCTCGACCGCCTGACCGGCTGGGACCCGTCCGGCATGGTGACGTCCGACGCCCACCACACCGCCGCGGCCGTCGTGCGACAGGTCTCCCCGGCGCGCCGCACGCGCGCCTACCGGCGCGCGCTGCAGGACGCGGCTGCCCGCGGCATCGTGAGCGTGCACGAGATGAGCGAACCCAACATGGACACCCGCGAGGGGCTGGCCGAGCTCGTCGCGCTCACCGCCCACCCCGCGGGCGGGCTGCCGCACGTCGTCGCCTACCGCGGCGAGCTGTGCGCGACGGCCGACGACGCGCGCCAGATGCTCGGCGAGCTGCCGTTCCTGACGGGCATCGCGGGCGACCTGTGCGCCGACGGGTCGATCGGCTCGCGCACGGCGGCGCTGCGCCACCCGTACAGCGACCTGGTGCCCGCACCGGGCGTGGCCGAGCCCGACGGCCGGCTGTTCCTGCACGGCGAGGAGATCGCCGCGCACCTGGCCGCCTGCTCCGCCGCCGGCACGCAGGGCGGCTTCCACGTCATCGGCGACCGGGCCATGGACGAGGTGGTCCGCGGCCTCGAGCTCGCGGCCGCCGACCTCGGCCCCGGCCCGTTGCGCGCGGCGCACCACCGCATCGAGCACGCCCTCTTCGTCGACGCGTCGGCCCTCGCCGCCCTCCTGCTGTACGGCGTGGCGCTGTCGGTGCAGCCGGCGTTCGACTCCGCCTGGGGCGGCACCCAGGGGATGTACGCCGCACGCCTGGGAGCGGCCCGCGCGTCCACCCTGTCCCCGTTCGCCGACCTGGCGAGCGCAGGCGTCCCGCTCGCGTTCGGCTCCGACACCCCCGTGACCCCGCTCGACCCCTGGCAGGCGGTGCGCGCGACCCTCACGCACGAGGACACCACGCAGCGCATCTCCGCACGGTCGGCGTTCCGTGCCCACACGCGCGGCGGGTGGCGGCTGGCAGGCCTCGACCACACCGGCGCGGGCGAGCTGCGCGTCGGAGCGCCGGCCCACCTCGCCGTGTGGCGTGCCGACACGCTCGCCGTCCAGGCACCCGAGGGCCGCCTGTCGGCGTGGAACCCCGAGGCGCGCGCCGGGCAGCCGCTGCTGCCCGACCTGTCGCCCGGTGAGCCCGAGCCCGTCTGCCTGCAGACCGTGCGCGACGGCGTCGTCCTGTACGACACCTTCGACTGACCCGACCCGCATGCCTGCGAGCAGGCGAGGGACCGAGCCGGGGTCACGGTCACGTACCCTGCGGGGGTGCTGCACGTGAGCCCGACTCCCGTCGAGGGGTCCGCCGACCCGGGCCCCCACCGCCCCGCCACCACGACCACCACGGCGGCGCGGCCCCGGGCGGGCCTGTGGGCGAGCCGGCCGGCGACGCTGCTGCTGGCCGTCGCGGCGGGCGCCGCCCTGTGGGCGTCCTTCCCCGACGTCGGCGCCTGGCCGCTGGCGTTCGTCGGGGTCGCGCTCCTGTTCGCCGCGATGCGCCGCGACGGACGTCGCGCCGCCGGGTGGAACTTCCTCGTCGGGCTGGTCGCCGGCCTGACGTTCTGGCTGCCGCACATCTGGTGGGCCAACTTCGCCACCGACACCGTGCCGTGGATCGCGCTCGCGGCGCTCGAGGCGCTCTTCCTCGCCGGGTTCGGCGCCCTGTGGACGTGGGCGCGGCGCTGGGGCTGGGTCGGTCGCCACCCGCACGCCCAGGGCGTCGTGTTCGCCGTCCTGTTCGTCGCGGTGGAGCAGTGGCGCTCGGAGATCCCCTTCGGCGGCTTCCCGTGGGGGCGGCTCGCGTGGACGGTGGCCGGCGCTCCCACCGGTCGCGCCGCCTGGCTGGGCGGGACCACCCTCGTGTCGTTCCTCGTCGCGGCCGCCGGCGTCCTGCTCGCGCTCGCCGTGGCCCGGGTGGCGCGCACCGACTGGCGTGACGCGACGGCCCGGGCGCGAGGGTCCGCGAGCGCCGGTGCGTTCGTCGTCGCGGCGGCGGCGCTGGTCGTCGGTCCGTCGTTGCTGCCGCTGGCGCACGACGCGGCCACCCGTGAGGTGAGCGACGCCGCGGACCCGGGGCACGTGGGCCGGGTCGTGGACGCCGGCACGGGGACGGCGCAGGCCGGCGTGCTGCGGGCCGGCGCGGTGCAGGGCAACGTGTCGGAGCCGGGGGAGGGGTCGTTCGCCAACCGGGCCGAGGTGCTCAACAACCACCTGCGCGGCACGTACGCGATCGCGGACGAGCAGGCGGCCGGCGACTACGGTCAGGGCCCGGGGGACGGCGTCGACGTGGTGCTGTGGCCGGAGAACGGTTCGGACCTGGACCCGCAGACCACACCGGAGGTGGGGGCGGCGCTCGACGACGCGGCCACGGCCGTGGGTGCGCCGATCCTCGTGGGCGCCCAGGAGTTCCCTGCCTCCGGCGGGCGGTACAACGTGGCGCTGCTGTGGGAGCCCGGTCAGGGCGTGACCCAGCGGTACGCCAAGCAGCACCCGGCACCCTTCGGGGAGTACATCCCGATCCGCGGGTTCGTGCGGCTGTTCAGCTCCCAGGTGGACCGGGTCACCACCGACATGATCCCCGGCACCGAGCCGGCGGTCGTGAACCTGCCGGCGGACGGCGCCGCCATCGGGCACGGGTCGGGGCCGGTGACCGTGCCGATGGCGACGGTGATCTGCTTCGAGGTCGCCTACGACGAGATCGTGCGCGACGCGGTCCAGCGCGGCGCGCAGGTGCTGGTGGTGCCGACGAACAACGCGTCGTTCGGGTACACCGCGGAGTCGACGCAGCAGCTCGCGATGACCAGGCTGCAGGCGATCACGACGGGTCGCGCCGCGGTGCAGGTCTCGACCGTGGGCGTCAGCGGTGTCGTGGCGCCGGACGGCACGCTGGTGGCGCGCACGCAGCTGTTCACGCCCGACCACCTGGTGGCGGACCTGCCGCTGCGCACCGAGCTGACGCCCGCGGTGCGGGCCGGCTACTGGCCCGGCTGGGCGGTGGGCGCGGCCGCGGTGGTGCTGGTGGCCGGCGGGATCGTGTCGGCCACGCTCGCGCGACGCCGGTGACGAGACCCGCCGCGACGGACCCCGACGGGTCGTGCGGGGGCCTGCGAGGACGACGAAGGGCGGGCACCCCGTGGGGTGCCCGCCCTTCGTACGTGTGCGTCAGGCGCTGCGGCGCAGCTTGCCGGCGCGCAGGAGCTCGAGACGCTCGTCGAGGAGCTCCTCCAGCTCGGAGACGGTGCGCCGCTCGAGCAGCATGTCCCAGTGGGTGCGCTGGGGCTTCGTGGCCTTCGGCTCGGGCTTCTCGGCGTCGCGCAGGAGCGCCTCCTCGCCACACCGGCACTCCCACACCGGAGGCACCTCGGCCTCGGTGGAGAACGGCAGGATGATGGTGTGGCCGTTGGGGCAGTCGTAGTGCGCCTGGAACCGCGGGGCGAAGTCCACGCCCTCGTCGGACTCCATGCTCTTGCTGCCGATGCTCATGCCGCGCAGGGACCGGTCGGGCATGTCGTCCTCCTGGAGGTCGGTGGGAAGGGGCCTGAGGGTCCAACGCGGTCCCGGCGGCGGATGTTCCGCCGGTGCGTGAAGGTCCCGTGAAGCACGGTCCACACCGAGTGCCGCAGACGTGGCATGGTGGCGATGGACGTGACGGTTGCCCCCTCAGGCTGGCCAGTCGGCGCGTCGTGCGCAACTTGAGACCGCCCTGCAGGCACCCTTTGTGCGCGACGTCACCCGATGGCGGCGGGGCGCGGGGAACAACGGCAGGGGTGCCACGGTTCAGCCGCATGTACATGCAAACGCATGAACCTAGGCCTCAGGTCCACGAGAGCCACGAGCAGGGAGTGCAGCCGTGCAGTTCGGAATCTTCTCCGTCAGCGACGTCACCACCGATCCCACGACGGGCCGCACGCCCGACGACACCGAGCGGGTGCGCGACATGCTCACCATCGCCCGGCACGCCGACGAGGCCGGCCTCGACGTCTTCGCCACCGGCGAGCACCACAACCCGCCGTTCGTCGCGTCCTCGCCCACCACCATGCTCGGCTACCTGGCGGGCGTCACCAAGCACATCACCCTGTCGACGGCGACCACGCTGATCACCACCAACGACCCGGTGCGCCTGGCCGAGGAGTACGCGATGCTCCAGGTCATCTCCGACGGGCGGATGGACCTCATGATGGGACGTGGCAACACGGGCCCGGTCTACCCCTGGTTCGGTCAGGACATCCGCCAGGGCATCCCGCTGGCCGTCGAGAACTACGCCCTGCTGCGCCGCCTGTGGACCGAGGACGTCGTGGACTGGGAGGGCAAGTTCCGCACCCCGCTGCAGGGCTTCACCTCCACCCCGCGCCCGCTGGACGGCGTGCCGCCGTTCGTGTGGCACGGCTCGATCCGCAGCCCCGAGATCGCGGAGCAGGCCGCTTACTACGGCGACGGCTTCCTGCACAACAACATCTTCTGGCCGATGCACCACACCCGGCAGATGGTGCGCTTCTACCGTCAGCGGTTCGAGCACTACGGCCACGGCCGTGCCGACCAGGCGATCGTCGGGCTCGGCGGTCAGGTGTTCATGCGCAAGCGCTCGCAGGACGCGTGGAACGAGTTCCGGCCCTACTTCGACGAGGCGCCCGTGTACGGTCACGGCCCGTCGATGGAGGACTTCACGCGCGAGACGCCGCTGACCGTGGGCTCGCCCCAGCAGGTCATCGACCGGTACGCGTCGTTCGTGGACGAGGTGGGCTACTACCAGCGCCAGCTCTTCCTGGTCGACCACGCCGGCCTGCCGCTGAAGTCCGTGCTCGAGCAGATCGACCTGCTCGCCTCCGACGTCGTGCCCGAGCTGCGCAAGATCGTCGAGGCCAAGCGGCCCGCCGACGACGTGCCGCTGAACCCGCCCACGCACGCCGAGCGCGTCGCCGCCGCCCGCGCCGCGGGCCAGGCGGGCGCCACCCACGTCGGTGACACCTCGGACCCGTACACCGGTACCGTTGCTGAGGGCACCCAGTCCGCAGGATCGCAGGAGGCACGCGCATGACCACGCCCACGAGCACCCCGGGCGTCCCCGGCACCGCCGGCCGCACCCTCGCCGTCGTCTCGGCCGGGCTGTCCCAGCCGTCCTCGACCAGGCTGCTGGCCGACCGGCTGACCGACGCGACCGTGCGCGAGCTCGAGGACCTCGGGCACGGCGTGCGCGTCGAGACGATCGAGCTGCGCGACGTCGCCCACGCCGTGGTCGACGCCATGCTCACCCGGTTCCCGACCGGCGACCTCGCCGGGGCGCTGGAGTCGGTGACCGGCGCCGACGGCCTCATCGCCGTCTCGCCCGTGTTCACCACGAGCTACTCCGGGCTGTTCAAGTCCTTCTGGGACGTGGTGGACCCCGACGCGCTGACGGGCATGCCCGTCCTGCTCGGCGCCACCGGCGGCACGGCACGCCACTCCCTGGCGCTGGAGTACGCGATGCGGCCCCTGTTCACCTACCTGCGGGCCGACGTCGTACCCACCAGCGTGTTCGCCGCCACGGACGACTGGGCCGCGAGCGCCGACGACCCTGCCGCGGGCCTGCCCCGGCGGATCGCCCGCGCGGGCCGCGAGCTCGCCCAGCGGGTCGCGCGCCGGGAGAACGACGGCCCCGCCGACCCGTTCGCCGCCACCCCGAGCTTCACCGAGCTCCTCGGCGGCTGAGCACGCCGCGCGGTCCCCGGGCACCACCGCCGGGGACCGCGCTCACAGGCAGCGCTCACGGGCAGCGCTCACGGGCAGCGCTCACGGGCAGCGCTCACGGGCAGCGCTCACGGGCAGCGCTCACGGGCAGCGCTCACGGGCAGCGCTCACGGGCA
>NZ_JBSHCR010000095.1:0-5412 GCF_053615895.1 Isoptericola sp. NPDC055881 | reverse complement strand
AGCGCTCACGGACGGCGCGTCCGGCACGGCACGTCCACGCCCTAGGCTGGGCCCATGCGCGTTCTCGTCTCCGGCGGCGCCGGGTACATCGGCTCCCACACCGTCCTGTCCCTCGTCGCCTCCGGGCACGACGTCGTCGTGGTGGACGACTTCTCCAACAGCAAGCCCACGGTGATGAGCCGCCTGGAGTCGCTGTCGGGCGTGCACGTGCCCGTGCACGCGCTGGACCTCACCGACGCGGACAAGACCGAGCGCCTGTTCGCGCACGAGAAGTTCGACGCCGTGGTGCACTTCGCGGGCTTCAAGGCCGTGGGGGAGTCCGTGGCCAAGCCGCTGGAGTACTACCGCAACAACCTCGACTCCACGCTGTCGCTGCTGGAGGCGATGCGCCGCCACGACGTGCCGCGCCTCGTCTTCTCCTCCTCGGCCACCGTGTACGGCCAGGACGCGCCCGTGCCCTACCGCGAGGACTACGCGTACCTGTCGTCGTCGTCCCCCTACGGGCAGACGAAGGTGATGATCGAGCGCATCCTGGCCGACGCGGCGGTCGCCGTCGACGGGCTCAAGGTGGCGCTGCTGCGCTACTTCAACCCGGTGGGCGCGCACCCGTCGGGACAGATCGGCGAGGACCCGCAGGGCATCCCGAACAACCTCATGCCGTTCCTGGCCCAGGTCGCCGTCGGCAAGCGCGACAAGCTCGTGGTGTTCGGTGACGACTACCCCACCGCGGACGGCACGTGCGAGCGGGACTACCTGCACGTGGAGGACCTCGCCGCCGGGCACGTCGCCGCGCTGGACCACCTGGACGCGATGGCCGAGCCGGTGCGCGCGTTCAACCTCGGCACCGGCACCGGCACGTCCGTGCTGCAGATGCTGCACGCGTTCGAGCGTGCCGTCGGGCGCGAGCTGCCCTACGAGGTGGGCCCCCGCCGCGCCGGCGACCTCCCCGCCTTCTGGGCCGACCCCACGCGGGCGCAGACCGAGCTCGGGTGGCGCGCGCACAAGACGATCGACGACATGTGCGCCGACACGTGGCGCTGGCAGTCCCAGAACCCGCAGGGCTTCCCTGCCTGACCCCGCCCCGCGGGCGGTCTTGCGGACCCTCGCACCGAGGGCAAGGATGACCCCATGGCCGACGACGGGAGACAGCGGCCCGACCAGCGGTGGGACCCCGGCGCCCGGTACCGCCCGTCGGTGCTGGCAGGGCTGCCGTCCCTCAAGCCCACGCCCGCCGCGCCCTCGCCCCAGCCCCGGCTGGCGGGACGGCTGCACCGCGGGCCCGCGAGGCGCACCGCCGTCTTCGACCGCGACCTGTGGCACCCGGTCCAGCACGTCACCACCGGCCTCGTGCGCGTCGTCGGGCGCGCCCTGGGCCACTGAGCAGCCCGCGTGTCACGACGTGAGCTCGTCGTGCTCGGCACGGCGAGCATGGTCCCCACGCGAGGTCGCAACCACAACGGGTACGTCCTGTTCTTCGACGACCAGGCCATCCTGTTCGACCCGGGCGAGGGCACACAGCGGCAGATGACGCTCGCCGGCGTCTCCGCGACCGACCTCACCCGCATCGCCCTCACCCACCTGCACGGGGACCACTCGCTCGGCCTGGCGGGCGTCGCGCAGCGGCTGTCCGGCGACCAGGTGCGCCACACCGTCCCGATCTCCTTCCCCGCCTCGGGCGAGCCGTGGGTGCGCCACCTGCTGGACGCCAGCGCCTACGACCACCACGAGCGGGTCGCGCTCCAGCCCGTGACGTTCCCACCCGGGCACGCCGACCGTGCGCCGACCGCGGCGGGCGGCCCGGTCGCGACGCTGTCCCGGGTCGACGGCGAACGGGGCGCCGGCCCGGGCGCCCCCGTGCTGACCGCACGCCCGCTGGAGCACCGCATCGACGCCGTCGGCTACCGGCTGGACGAGCCCGACGGCGTCTCCCTCGACCCGGCGGCGCTCACGGCCGCCGGCGTGCCGCCCGGCCCCGCGGTGGGCCGGCTGCTGCGCGAGGGCACGCTCACCCTCGACGACGGCCGCACCGTGCACCGCGACACCGTGTCCGTGCCCCGGCCGGGACAGTCGGTCGCGTTCGTCATGGACACCCGCCTGTGCGACGCGGTCGAGGCGCTCGCCGACGGCGTCGACCTGCTGGTGGTCGAGTCGACCTTCCTGCACCGGGACGCCGACCTGGCCGCCCGGTGGGCGCACCTGACGTGCCGGCAGGCCGCCGTCGTCGCCTCCCACGCCGGCGTGCGCCACCTCGTCCTGACGCACTTCTCCCAGCGCTACCGCGTGCCCGACGAGCTGCCGCTGGAGTTCGAGCGCGAGGCGCGCGAGGTGTTCGACGGCGGCCTCACCGTGGCGGCCGACCTCGACCGCGTGCCCGTGCCGCCGCGGCGGCGCGACGCCGGCCTCGACCGCTGAGCGAGGACCTCACAGCACGTCCGTGACGGCGACCTGGTCGAGGGAGTGCGCCTCGGCGACGCCGGCGTTCGTGACGCGGCCGTCGTGCACGTTCAGGCCGCCCGCCAGCACGGGGTCGGCGCGCATGGCCTCGCGCCAGCCGTGGTCCGCGAGCGCCACGACGTAGGGCAGCGTCACGTTCGTCAGGGCGTACGTGGAGGTGCGGGGCACGGCGCCGGGCATGTTCGCGACGCAGTAGAAGACCGTGTCGTGGACGCGGAACGTGGGGTCGGCGTGGGTGGTGGGGCGGGAGTCCTCGAAGCAGCCGCCCTGGTCGATCGCGATGTCGACGAGCACGGCGCCGGGGCGCATGCGCGCGACCAGGTCGTTGTCGACGAGCACGGGCGCCTTCGCGCCGGGCACCAGGACGGCGCCGACGACGAGGTCGGCGTCCAGGACCGCCTCGGCGAGGGTGAGGCGGTTGGAGGCGAGGGTCTGCACGCGGCCGCCGAGCTCGCGGTCGGCGGCCTTGAGCGCGTCCGCGCTGGTGTCCAGGAGGGTGACCCGGGCGCCGAGCCCGACGGCGACGCGGGCGGCGTTCATGCCCGAGACGCCGGCCCCGATGATCACGACGTGCCCTGCGGGCACGCCGGGCACGCCGCCGAGCAGGACGCCGCGCCCGCCGGCGCCGCGCAGCAGGGTGGCGGCGCCGACCTGGGGGGCGAGGCGCCCGGCGACCTCGGACATGGGGGCGAGCAGGGGCAGGCGGCCGTCGGGGGTCTGCACGGTCTCGTAGGCGACGGCGGTGACGTCGCGGGCGAGGAGCTCCTCGGTGAGCGCCTTGTCGGCCGCGAGGTGCAGGTAGGTGAACAGCACCAGCCCGGGTCGCAGGCAGTGGTACTCCTCGGCGACGGGCTCCTTGACCTTCAGGACCGTCTCGGCGCCGGCCCACACGTCGTCGGCGTCGCCCACCACGGACGCGCCGGCGGCGCGGTACTCGTCGTCGGTGATGGCGGAGCCGTCGCCCGCACCGGCCTGGACGGTGACCTCGTGGCCGCGCGAGACGAGCTCGTGCACCCCGGCGGGGGTGATGGCCACGCGGTACTCGTGGTTCTTGACTTCCTTCGGGACGCCGATGCGCATGGGGCTCGCCTTCGAGACTCGAGACCGCGGCGGGTGACCGTGGCCAGGGTGGATGCTGCGTGGCTGCGTGCCGGGCCGGAGGTGACCCGGGGCCCGTGAGCCGGGAGAAAGATGTGACCCCGCTCACGCCCATTGTGGAGGAGTTGTTCGGCACAGGACTACGAATCCGCACATCGTTCGGTAGTTTGGGGTCATGTCGTCACGATCTGCGCCTCGGGGTGCCGCGCGCTCCACCCGGCCGAACGATGTTCGCCCCGACCCGTCCTGGGGCCTGGACCGGCGCGGGCCGGCACCGGAACGGCTCGACGACGTCGACCAGCGCCTCCTCGCGGCGCTGGCGGAGGACGCCCGCATCCCGAACAACGCCTTGGCGGCGCGGGCGGGCGTCGCGCCCTCCACCTGCCTGACGCGGGTGCGCCAGCTGCGCGAGCGGGGCGTGATCCGCGGGTTCCACGCGGACGTGGACCCGGGGCGCACGGGACACCCGTTGCAGGCGATGATCGCCGTGCAGATGCGCGGCGCGGCGCGGACCCGGCTGAGCACCTACCTGCAGCGCCTCGCCGAGCTGCCCGGGGTGCTGAACGTGTTCCTGCTGGGCGGGGCGCACGACTTCTTCGTGCACGTGGCGGCGGCGGACTCCGACGCCCTCAACGAGTTCGTCATCGAGCACCTGTCCACCGACCCGGACGTGGCGCTCACCGAGACCAACCTGATCTTCCAGCACGCCAGGGCGAGCTGGTACTGACCCGGGGAGGTCACAGCGTGCCGCGGCACGGTGCTACACCGCGTGACCCGGTGTCACCTCGTGCGACCTCGGGTCGCGCCCTGTGCCGGCGGACAGCCACCGCTGCAGCTCGAAGGCGAGGGCGACCGGCGCGTCGAGCTGCACCAGGTGACCCGCGTGCGGGATGAGCCGCACGTCGGCGCCGGGCAGGGCGGCGGCCAGGCGTTGCGCCCGGTCGACGGGGATCCAGGCGTCCTGCTCGCCCCACAGCACGCGCGTGGGCACGTCGAGCGTGCCGAGCAGGGGCTCCAGCTCGGCGATGTACCGCTCGTCGGCCTGGGCGACCTGCCGGTAGAAGGCGGCCTGCCCGGACTCCGAGCTCCACGGGGCGACGAGGGCACGCAGGGCGGTGTCCGTCAGCGGGCGGTGGGCAGCCGTGCGCACGTACGCCTCCAGGGCCCCGCGGTGCACTGCGGCGGGCGTGCGGGTGAAGACGTCGGCGTGCTCGCGCACCAGCGAGGAGTACGGCGATCCCCACGGGCGCAGCGCGACGACGTCGACGAGGCACAGGGATGCGTACCGCGCGCCGTGCAGCAGCGCCGCCCGCAGGCTCACCGCGCCGCCGTAGTCGTGGGCGACCACGTGGGGCCGGACGCCCGGACGCCCCGAGGCGCGGGTGCCGTCGTGCGTCGTCGTCCACGACCCGGCCCAGTGCGCCAGCAGAGCGGCGAACGCCTCGCCCTGCGTGCCCAGGTCGACGTCGTGCGCGGGATCCTTCGACGACGCGCCGTAGCCGGGCATGTCCCACAGGTGCACGGTGAACTCGGCCGCCAGCGCGCGAGCGTACGGCTCCCACAGCCACGACGACCAGGGAGTGCCGTGGCACATCACCAGCGGGGGACCCGAGCCGAAGGCTGTCCACGCGATGTCGCGGCCGCGCCAGGCGAACCGACGATCCAGCAGCGGGGCGTCCCCGGCAGGTGCCGTGCTCTGGACTGTGCTCTGGTCTTTGCTCTGGTCTGCGGCCGGGTCCGTGGTGGCTTCGCCCATCCTGCGAGGCTAGGTGTACCCGGCCAGGAGGTTGGTGCCAGTTCGGGTTGTCGAAGGGAGGACCTCCGGGCTTAGTGGAGATGTCGAAGTCTTCACAACCCGGA
>NZ_JBSHCR010000094.1:0-12352 GCF_053615895.1 Isoptericola sp. NPDC055881 | reverse complement strand
GTCCCCGGGAGGGGGCGCGCCGTCGTCGTGATCGCTGCCGGGCCGTCGAGGCTCGGCCGGCCCGCCGTCAGACCTCGTGGTTCTCCGACGAGATCATCCACGCCTGCTTCTCCAGGTCGGTGATGATCTCGTGCAGCAGGTCGGCCGACGTCGGGTCCTCCGCGTCGACGTCGTCGTGCACGTCGCGCGCGACCTCGACGGTCTGCGCGACCCGCTCGACGATCGCGTCGACCGTGTCGTCGACGGACACGAGGCCCGCGGGATAGGGCGACAGGTCCGTGGTGGTGGCGACGGTCTCCGTGCGGCCGTCGGGCACGGCCTGCAGCGCCCGCAGGCGCTCCGCGACGGTGTCGCTGTGCTCGCGTGCGACGTCGACCAGCTCGTCCAGCTGGAGGTGCAGGTCGCGGAACCCGCGGCCGGTCACGTTCCAGTGGGCCTGCTTGCCCTGGACGTGCAGGTCGACCAGGGCGACCAGCACGCGCTGCAGGTGGGCGCGGAGCTTGTCGGACGCCTCGGCGCGGGGGGTGCTGCGCTTCATCGTGGGAGTGGTCATGGGGAACCTCGCTTCCGTTGACGATCGCTGTCTTGAACCGTTCCAGGCTAGTAAGCCTTCCCGCCCCTCGCCAGGAAGGGCAGGCGAGCCTTCGCCCGCGGTCGTCCCGGCCCGAGGTCAGCGCGTCCCGGTCGCGACGTCGAGCACCGCGGTCGCGAACGCGGTGCCGAGCGCGGGGGAGTGGTCCGCCCCGGCGATCGCCCACAGCTGGACCGAGGTGCCGTCCGCGCACCCGGCCCAGGTGGTCACGGTGGTCTCGGCGCCGGGGACGGCGGTGTCGAGGTCGCGCAGGCCAGGGGCGGTCAGGGGTGGTGCCGGGCAGTCGTCGAGACGCGCCCAGGCGGCCGCCGACGCCGCTGCCCCCGGGTACGCGTGCCCCTCCCGGCGCCCGCCCGCTGCGCGGATGACCGGGTCGTCGGTGCCGTGCACCTGCACGACGCGCACCGGGCGCGACGGCCGGCAGGCGCGGCCGTCCGCGGGCATGGCGCCCGCGAGCGACACCACGGTGGAGACGAGGTCGGCGTGGTCGCACGCCGTGCGGTAGGCCATGAACCCGCCGTTCGAGTACCCGACCACCGCGACCCGGCGAGGGTCGACGGCGTAGGTCGTCGCGAGGGTGCGCACCACCAGGGCGAGGTACGCGGAGTCGTCGACGTCCGCCCGCTCGGCGCCGCAGCAGGCGTCGCTCGCGTTCCAGAACCGTCGTCCGTCGGGTCCCGTGGTGCCCTCGGGGAGGACGTAGAGCGCGCCGCGCGCGGCGGCCTCCTCGCGCAGCCCGAGCAGGTCGTCCACGCGGGCGGGGTCGGAGCCGAAGCCGTGCAGGACGACGAGCAGGGGTGCGGGGCAGGCGGGGTCGTACCCGGGCGGCACCTGGACCTGGACGGGGCGTCCGCCGACGTCGACGGTGCCCGCCGCGCCGGCCGGCAGCGCCGCGGCCGCCGCGAGCACCACCGGGCGGTCGGGGCCCGGCCGGGCACCCGGGGACCCGCAGGCCGCGAGGAGCGCCAGCGCCAGCGCGACGAAGGTCGCCACGATCGAGCGGTGCGCCGGCATGCCCACGATCCTCGCGTGCACGGCGTGCGCGGCATAGGCTGAAAACCTTGCGGAGGTGGTGCTCCGATGACGTGGCAGCTGGCGCTCATGACGACGTCGCTCGCTCTGGTCGCGACGGTCGCCGCCCGGTCGTGGCTGCGCTCGCCCGCGCACCGTGACGCCGTCGTGCGCCGGGCTCGCCGCCGTCGTGCCCCGACCGACGACCCGCTCGTCACGCTCACGGTCCAGGTGCGGCTCGGCGAGCTCGCCCGCGAGCTGCGTGCGATCGACGACGACCCGCAGGTGTACGCCCGCGCGCACCACGCCCGCGCCGCGCAGGAGGCCTACGACGCCCTGCTGCGGGAGGCGTGCCGCCTCGCCGGGCTCGGCGTCGTCGACCTGCCGATGCGCGCCGGCGAGCGGGCCGAGTCTGCCGAGCGGCTGCGCGAGGAGCTGGAGCTCAGCTCCCGCGGCTGGTCCTGGTAGCCGCCGAGGTAGTCCACCTGGGGCCGAGGTAGTTCCCGAACCCGTGAGTTGGTACGCGAAGAGCCGAGGTAGCTCCGCCTCGCAGGGTGGTGCGGGCCACCTGCTCGGGGGAGCTACCTCGGCTCTACGCGTGCTACCTCGCGGGGTTCTCGACTACCTCGCGGGGTTGTCGACTACCTCGGCGTCAGAGGGCCTCGAGCGCCGTGTTGAACGTCGCGGACGGACGCATGACCGCCGCGGCCTTCACCGCGTCGGGGCGGTAGTAGCCGCCGATGTCGGCCGGCGACCCCTGCACGCCCACGAGCTCGGCCACGATCGTCTCCTCCTGCTCGGCGAGCGACGCGGCGAGCGGGCCGAACGCGGCGGCCAGCTCGGCGTCCTGCGACTGGGCGGCAAGCTCCTGGGCCCAGTAAAGCGCGAGGTAGAAGTGCGAGCCACGGTTGTCGATGCCGCCGACGCGGCGCGTGGGCGACTTGTCCTGGTCGAGGAACGTGCCCGTGGCGCGGTCGAGGGTGTCCGCGAGCACCTGGGCGCGCGCGTTGCCCGTGGCGGTCGCCAGGTGCTCGAACGACGCCGCGAGGGCGAAGAACTCGCCGAGGGAGTCCCAGCGCAGGTAGTTCTCCGCGAGGAGCTGCTGCACGTGCTTCGGCGCGGAGCCGCCGGCGCCGGTCTCGAAGAGGCCACCGCCGTTCATCAGCGGCACGACCGACAGCATCTTGGCGGAGGTGCCCAGCTCGAGGATCGGGAACAGGTCCGTGTTGTAGTCGCGCAGCACGTTGCCCGTCACGGAGATCGTGTCCAGACCCTGGCGGATCCGGGCGAGCGAGAACGCCGTCGCCTCGGCCGGCGCCATCACGTGGATGTCGAGGCCGTCGGTGTCGTGGTCGCCCAGGTACTCCTCGACCTTGGCGACGAGCTGTGCGTCGTGGGCGCGCTGCGCGTCCAGCCAGAAGACGGCGGGCGAGCCGGTCGCGCGGGCGCGGTTGACGGCGAGCTTGACCCAGTCGCGGATCGCGACGTCCTTGGTGGTGCAGGCGCGCCACACGTCGCCCGTCTGCACGTCGTGGCTCAGCAGCACGTCGCCGGCCGCGTTCACGACCTCGACCGTGCCGTCGGCGGGGATCTCGAACGTCTTGTCGTGCGAGCCGTACTCCTCGGCCTTCTTGGCCATGAGGCCCACGTTGGGGACGGAGCCCATCGTGGCCGGGTCGAGGGCGCCGTGCGCGCGGCAGTCGTCGATGACGGTCTGGTACACGCCGGCGTACGACGAGTCGGGGATGACGGCGAGCGTGTCGTGCTCCTGGCCGTCGGGGCCCCACATGTGGCCGCCGCCGCGGATCATCGCGGGCATGGAGGCGTCGATGATGACGTCCGACGGCACGTGCAGGTTCGTGATGCCGCGGTCGGAGTCGACCATGGCGAGGGCCGGACCGTCGGCCAGGCCCTGCGCGACGGCGGCCTTGATGGCCTCGCCGTCGGGGAGGGTGTCGACGGCGGCGAGGAGGCCGCCGAGGCCGTCGTTGGGGGAGATGCCCGCGGCCTTGAGCTGGTCGCCGTACTGCTCGAACAGCGCCGGGAAGAAGGCCTGCACGACGTGGCCGAAGATGATCGGGTCGGAGACCTTCATCATCGTCGCCTTGAGGTGCGCGGAGAACAGCACGCCCTCCGCCTTGGCCCGCGCGACCTGCTCGGCGAGGAAGGTGTTCAGGGCGGCGACGGACATGAACGTCGCGTCGACGACCTCGCCCGCCTCGACCCGGAGGCCGTCCTTGAGGACGGTCGTCCCGGCCGGCGTGACGAGCCGGATGGTCAGGGTGTCGTCGGCGGGGACGACGACGGACTTCTCGTTGGAGAAGAAGTCGTCCTTGCCCATGGTCGCGACGTTCGTCTTCGAGTCGGCCGACCAGGCGCCCATGCGGTGCGGGTGCGCCTTGGCGTAGTTCTTCACCGAGGCGGGGGCCCGGCGGTCCGAGTTGCCCTCGCGCAGCACCGGGTTGACGGCCGAGCCCTTGACCTTGTCGTACCGGGCGCGCACGTCCTTCTCGGCGTCGGTCTGCGGGTCCTCGGGGTAGTCGGGGACGTCGTAGCCCTGCGCCTGCAGCTCGGCGACGGCGGCCTTCAGCTGCGGCGCCGACGCCGAGATGTTCGGCAGCTTGATGATGTTGGCCTCGGGCGTGGTGGCGAGGGCCCCGAGCTCGGCGAGGGCGTCGCCGATGCGCTGGTCGTCGCTCAGGCGCTCCGGGAACTGGGCGAGGATGCGACCGGCCAGGGAGATGTCGCGCGTCTCGAGCGTGACCCCGGCCTGCGCGGCGTACGCCTCGACGATCGGGAGGAACGAGTACGTCGCGAGCAGCGGCGCCTCGTCGGTGTGGGTGTAGATGATCGTGGCGGCCTCGGGCCGGGACTCGGTGGTCATGCGGCGATGCTCCCTAGGCAGGGCAGTGATGGACGAGAGATTGTTTGACATCAAGATATCTGCCCGCGGCGGAGCCTGTCGAAAACGGGACGCACGCCATACCCGCCCGGCGGCCCCTCCGCGCGCGGCCATGGCGGGGCGCCGTTACGGTCGAGCCGTGCCGACGCGTCAGCTCCATCTCGCCCAGGCCGGACCGGCCGAGGTCGCGGGCGCCCTCGCCGCCCTCCGCGCGGAGGTCGGGCTGCCCGCCATGTTCCCCGCCGCGGTGCGCGAGGAGGCCGAGGAGGCCGCGAACGACGGTGGCCGAGGCGCGGTCGACGGCGGCCACGCCAGCCAGGCCCGCCAGGACCGCCGCGACGTCGAGCTGGTGACGATCGACCCGCCCGGCTCCATGGACCTCGACCAGGCGGTGCACGTCGCGTCGTCGGGCCGGGGCTACATCGTGCGGTACGCCATCGCGGACGTGGCGGCGTTCGTGCGTCCCGGGGGCGCGCTGGACGCCGAGACCCACCGGCGGGGGACGACGGTCTACGGCCCGGACGTCCGCACGCCCCTGCACCCGACCGTCCTGTCGGAGGGCGCGGCGAGCCTGCTGCCCGACGAGGACCGCCCGGCGGTGCTGTGGACGATCGGCCTGGACGCGGAGGGCGAGATCACCAGCAGCTCCGTGACCCGCGCGACCGTCCGCTCGCGCGCCCGCCTCACCTACGGCGAGGCTCAGGCACACCTCGACGCCGGCACCGCCGCGGACTCGCTGTCCCTGCTCGCCGACGTCGGGCGGTTGCGCCAGGCGCGCGAGCGGGACCGGGGCGGGGTGTCGCTGGAGGTGCCCGAGCAGGAGATCGTGCCGCGGCCTGACGGGTCGTTCGCCCTCGAGCTGCGGCGCACCCTGCCCGTCGAGGGCTGGAACGCGCAGATCTCGCTCCTCACCGGGATCGCCGCGGCCGCGATGATGCGCGAGGCCGGCGTGGGGCTGTTCCGCACCCTGCCCCCGGCCGACGACCGGGACGTCGCCCGCCTGCGCCGTACCGCCGCCGCGCTGGGCATCGACTGGCCCGACGAGGTCTCCTACGCGCAGCTCGTGCCGGCCCTGGAGTCCCGGCGTCCGGCCCACGCGGCCTTCCTCGCCGAGGCGACGTCGCTGTTCCGCGGGGCGGGCTACCTGGCGTTCGGGGTGCCCGGGCCCGACGGCGGGGCGCCGGTGGCGCTCCCGGCCGACGCCCGGCATGCCGCGATCGGGGCCGAGTACGCCCACGTCACGGCGCCGTTGCGCCGGCTCGCCGACCGCTACGCCACGGAGGTGTGCCTCGCGCACGGGGCGGGGCGCGAGGTCCCGTCCTGGGTGACGGAGGCGCTGCCCGCGCTGCCGGAGACGATGACGACGGCGTCCCGCACGGCCGGCGCCTTCGAGCGGGGCAGCGTGGACATCGTCGAGGCGGCGCTGCTGTCAGGGCGGGAGGGCGAGGTCTTCGACGGCGTGGTCGTCGACGTCCGCGACACCCCGGACGACCGTGCCACGGGCGGTGGTGCAGCGCCCGGCGACAGCGACGCGCGGCGTGGTGAGGTGGAGCGCGGCGAGGTGATGCTGCGCGAGCCGGCCGTGCGCGCCCGCCTCGACGGCCGTGCCCTTCCTCTCGGCGAGCGCGTCCGCGCGACGCTGGCAGAGGCATCGGTGCCTGAGCGCCGGGTGCTCTTCACCCTGCCCTGACAGCCGTCCGCTCCGGCTGACGCTGCTCGCGCCCGTCAGGGCGCGTCGACGCGCTCGGTCGACGCGCCTCCTCACGCGAGGGCCGCCTGCGCGCGCGCCCCGTCCGCGCCCCCGCCGCTCGCTCGCGCGCGCCCCGTCCGCGCCCCTGCCGCACCGCGCGCTCTGGTCTCGCCGTGCCCGGAGGCCGCTCGCGACCCAGATGACGTTTTGATAACACTCCTGCCTTATAACGATTCATGCTCTAGCGGAGGTCCCAGAGGTATTCGTTAAGGTTCCTGCCCTACGGCCATTGCGGTATCACCGCGGCGCGACGGAGCGCCGCCGACCGGAAGGACCCACGATGAACCGACGTACGACGCGAGGCCGGTGGCTGACGGCGGCCGCTGCCCTCACGAGCGTGACCCTCCTCGCCGCCGGGTGCTCCGGTGCCGCCGAGGGCGACGACGACGGCGGCGGCGCGACCGGCGCCCCCGCGGCCGAGGCCCATGCCACCGACCGAGAGCTCGTGATCTGGGCCGGCTCCCAGACGCCGATCACGGCCAACTTCAACCCCTACGCGGTGGGCGTGCTCCACCTGGCCAACGGCGGCATCTACGAGACGCTGTTCGCCTTCAACAAGCTCCAGGACGTCGACCCGACACCGATGCTGGCCGAGTCCTCCGAGTGGAACGCCGACGGCACCGAGCTGACGGTGAAGCTCCGCGAGGGCGTGCAGTGGAACGACGGTCAGCCGTTCACCGCGGACGACGTCGTCTACTCGTTCACCAACGACACCGCCAAGCCGTCCTACCTCAAGGACGCCGTCGCGAAGGACGCGTCGACGGTCGTGTTCTCGTTCGACGCCCCGGCGTACGCGAACGAGTTCGCGATCCTCGGCAGCACCTACATCGTGCCGAAGCACGTGTTCGCGGAGCACGAGAAGGACTCCGGCAAGGACGCGGACGGCAACGCCCTCCAGGGGCTCGTCGCCTGGGCCAACGCCGAGAACCCGGTCGGCACCGGCCCGTACCTGGTCGACTCCACCTCGAACGCGGCCTACACCGCCAAGGCGAACCCGGACTACTGGGGCGGCAAGCCGAAGGTCGCCGCGCTGCGGTACGTCGGCATCGACGCCAACCAGTCGGCCGAGGACCTGCTCACGACCGGCCAGATCGACTGGTCGACCATGTTCGTGCCCGACCCGGAGCGCGTCACGGCCAGCGGCGCCTACGGCTACGTCAACACGCCCGTCGACCCCACGGTGCTGTACACCTGCGCCAACGCCGACCTCGGGTGCGAAGGGGACCAGACGGACGTCGCCGTCCGGCAGGCGCTCAACGTCGCCATCGACCGCAAGGCGATCAACGACAAGGCCTTCGTCGGCCTCGCCAAGGAGATCTCGCCGACGTTCGCCCTGCTCGGCCGCGACGACAAGTGGATCGCCGACGGCATGCCGAAGGAGTCGCCGCAGACGGCCGACGCCGCGGCGGCCGCGACGATCCTCGAGGACGCCGGCTACACCAAGGACGCCGACGGCTTCTACGGCAAGGACGGCAAGGCGATCGACCTGACGCTGACCTCCGTCGACGGCTGGACCGACTACAACAGCGCGGCCAAGCTCATCGAGGAGCAGGCCAAGGCGGCCGGCATCAAGGTCACCGCGTCCACCATCTCGTGGAACGAGTTCGCCGACGCCCGCGTGTCCGGCGACTTCGAGCTCATCATGGGCGGCGTCGTCGGCACCTCCATCGCCGACCCGTTCCAGATCTACCGCGAGTGGTTCACGGGCGACTACACCCAGAAGGTCGGCACCGCCCTCGAGCCCGGCGAGTGGAACTTCTCCCGGTACGACGACGCCGACGTGAACGCGGCCGTCCAGGCCGCCTCCGAGACGAACGACGAGGCCGCCAAGAAGGAGGCCTACGCCACCGTCCAGGAGCACATCGTCGAGGACCTGCCGTACATCCCGCTCGTCGTGAACGCCTCGCAGACCTTCTTCAACACGAGCGCCTACGCCGGCTGGCCCACGGACGACGACATGTACATGTTCCCGCCGTCGTGGCAGGGCCCGTCCTCGGGCGTCATCCTCGGCAAGCTCGGCGGCGTCGAGTAAGCCGTCCACGCGACCGGGCGACTGGCGGGCACCCCCGCCCGCCGGTCACCCGGTCCCCGCGCACCCGCGCCGGCACCACCAGCACCACGACGACGTGACGCACCCACCGAGGAGGAGCCGCATGCCCGCGAACCCGAAGGGCGGCCCGACCCCATGAAGTTCTACCTGAGGCGGATCGCCTTCTACGCGGTCACCCTCTGGGCCGCCATCTCCCTGAACTTCTTCATCCCGCGGCTGCTGCCGGGTGACCCGTTCACGATCCTCATGGCCAAGCTGCAACGTGCCGGGGACGTCTCGGAGAGCACCCTCAACAGCATCCGGCTCCTCCTCGGGGCCAGCGAGGACCTCAGCCTCGGGGAGCAGTACGTCCAGTACTGGAAGAACGTCCTCACCGGAGACCTCGGCGTCTCGGTGACGAACTTCCCGACGCCCGTCACCCAGCTCATCGGCGACGCGCTGCCGTGGACCCTCGGGCTGGTCGGCACCGCCACGATCATCTCCTTCGTGCTCGGCATCGGGCTCGGCGCGTTCGCCGGCTGGAAGCGCGGCACCTGGGTGGACGGCCTCGTCCCGAGCACCACGATGCTGCAGTCGCTGCCGTACTTCTGGGTCGCCCTCGTCCTCATCTTCGCGTTCGCCGTGAACCTCCAGTGGTTCCCGATCATCGGCGCGTACGACGTCTTCCACTTCAACGGCCCCGAGTGGAGCTGGGCCTTCGTCGGCTCCGTGCTCTACCACGCCTTCCTCCCCGCCGTGACGATCGTGATCTCGTCCGTCGGCGGCTGGCTGCTCGGGATGCGCAACATGATGGTCTCCACCCTGTCGGAGGACTACGTCACGACCGCCGAGGCCAAGGGCTTGCGACCCCGCCGCGTCTTCACCACCTACGCCATGCGCAACGCGGCACTGCCGTCCCTCGCCGGGTTCGGCGTCTCCCTCGGTTTCGTCGTCGCCGGCTCCCTCGTCATGGAGCAGGTCTTCACCTACCCCGGCGTCGGCAAGCTCATGATCACGGCGGTGCGCAACAACGACTACGCGCTGATGCAGGGAGTCTTCCTCGTCATCACGCTCGCGGTCCTCGCGGCCCTGTTCCTCATGGACCTCATCTACGGCTTCCTGGACCCGAGGACGCGCCACCATGACTGACACCCCCACCACCACCGCCGACGTGACGCCCGCCGACGCGACGCCCGCCGTCGCCACCGCGCCGGCCCCGAGGTCCGCCGTGCGCCAGATGATGCCCACGATGTCGGGCAAGCTCCTCGCCGGGCTGCTCCTCGTCGGCGCGATCGTGCTGTTCGCGCTCGTCGGCCCGCTCGTCACGCAGGACCCGCACAGCTCGGCCAACGACCCGATGCTGCCGCCGCAGCCCGGGCACTGGCTCGGCACCACCAGCCTCGGCTACGACGTGCTCGCGCAGCTCGCCGAGGGCGCTCGCGGCTCCCTGCTCGTCGGGGTGACCGCAGGGCTCATCGCCATCGTCCTCGCGCTCCTGTTCGGCGTCGTCGCCGGGTACGTGCGCGGGTGGACGGACGAGGTCCTGTCCCTGATCACCAACATCATGATCGTCATCCCCGGCCTGCCGCTGATGATCGTGATCGCCAGCTACCTCCAGGTGCGCAGCACCCTCCTCGTCGCCCTCATCCTCGGCGTGACCGGCTGGGCGGGCGGGGCCGTCGTGCTGCGCTCGCAGGCGCGGTCCCTGCGCGTCCGCGACTACGTCTCCGCGGCCCGCGTCGCCGGCGAGAAGACCCCCCGGATCATCCTCGTCGAGGTGCTCCCCAACCTGCTGCCGCTGCTGGCGTCACAGTTCCTGTTCGCCATCGTCCTGTCGATCCTCGGCGAGGCGGGCCTGTCCTACCTGGGCCTCGGACCCAACGGCGCGATCACCTGGGGCACCATGCTCAACGAGGCGCAGGGCGGCAGCGCGCTCTCCCGCGGCGCCTGGTGGTGGTTCGTGCCGCCGGGCCTGATGATCGCCCTCTTCGGCACCGGGCTGTCGCTCGTGAACTTCGCCATCGACGAGATCGTCAACCCGAAGCTGCGGCTCGCGCCCGCCGCCGCCAAGAGCGTCCGCGAGGCCCGCCGGGCCGGCCGGGACAGGCTCGGCCGCGGCTCGGCGGTGCCCGCCACGGCGTCGGCTCCCGGGGGCGACGCGCCCGACCCGCAGGACTCGCCCGGCCAGAAGGAGAGGGTCGACGTATGACCGCCGCCGCCACCACGACGGGGCCCCTCAGCTCCGCGGCCCACGCCGCGCACGTGGCCGGGCTCGAACCCGTGCTCACCGCACGGCACGTGACCATCGAGTACGAGGTCGACCCGCCCGTCCAGGCCGTGCAGGACGTCTCGCTGACCCTGCACCGCGGCGAGATCCTCGGCCTCGCCGGAGAGTCCGGCTGCGGCAAGACGACCCTCGCCTACGGACTCAACCGGCTCCTCAAGCCGCCGGCGATCCTGCGCTCCGGCGAGGTGACGTTCCACGACGCCACCGGCACGGACATCGACGTCGTCGGCCTCACCGGCGACGCGCTCCGGGCGTTCCGCTGGGACAAGGTCTCCATGGTCTTCCAGGGCGCGATGAACTCGCTCAACCCGGTGATCAGCGTCCGCAAGCAGCTCGGCGACGTCCTCACCACCCACCGGCCCGAGCTGGGCAAGAAGGAGCGGGCCGCACGTTCCGCAGAGCTCCTCGAGCTCGTCGGCGTCGACCCGTCACGCCTCGACAGCTTCGCGCACGAGCTCTCCGGCGGCATGCGCCAGCGCGTGATGATCGCGATGGCGATGGCGCTCAACCCGCAGGTCATGATCATGGACGAGCCGACGACCGCGCTCGACGTCGTCGTCCAGCGCGGCATCCTGCGCGAGATCATGCGGCTGCGCGAGCGGTTCAACTTCGCCGTCGTGTTCATCACGCACGACCTGCCCCTGCTGCTCGAGATCAGCGACCGCATCGCCGTCATGCGCGCCGGCGAGATCGTCGAGCTCGACACGGCCGAGGTGATCTACGCGCGCGCCCAGCACCCGTACACGCGGCAGCTGCTGAGCTCGTTCCCGAGCCTCACCGGCGACCGTGGCTCGTTCGTCCGCACCGGCGTCCCGCAGGCCGCCACCGAGGGGGAGGCGTCATGAGCAGCCTCGAGGTCCGTCACCTCGTCAAGGAGTTCAAGGTCCGCAACGGCATGAGCAGCACCCGGCTGCGGGCCGTCAACGACGTGTCGTTCACCCTGGAACCGGGCAGGACCATCGCCCTCGTCGGGGAGTCCGGGTCCGGCAAGTCGACCGTCGCCAAGATGATCTCCCAGCTCGAGACGCCCACCACGGGCGAGATCCTGCTCGACGGCGTCCCCGTCGCGCGGCGGGGGAAGGCCCTCGCGTCCTACCGGCACCAGGTGCAGATGGTCTTCCAGGACCCGTTCGCGTCGCTCAACCCGTACCACACCGTCGCCCACCACCTGGAGCGGCCCCTGCGTCTGCACGGCGTCGCCAGCGGCGCGGCGCTGGAGCCCGCGGTCCACGACCTGCTCGAGCGCGTCAACCTCACCCCTGCTGCGCTCTACGCCGTGAAGCGGCCGCACGAGATGTCCGGGGGGCAGCGGCAGCGCGTCGCCATCGCCCGAGCCCTCGCGCCCGGCGCGCGGTTCCTCGTCGCCGACGAGCCCGTGTCCATGCTCGACGTGTCCATCCGGCTCGGCGTGCTCAACCTGCTCGCGAGGCTGCAGCGCGAGGAGAACCTCGGCGTCCTCTACATCACCCACGACCTCGCCACCGCCCGGCACTTCAGCGACGAGATCATCGTCATGTACCGGGGCGACGTCGTGGAGCGGGGGCCGTCCGACCAGGTCATCCTCGACCCGCAGCACGACTACACGAAGACGCTGCTCGCCGCAGCTCCCGAGCCGTCGCGGCACGGGCGGCTGCGAGCGGAGGTGCGGGCGGAGCTCGCTGTCCGCTGACTGGTGGTCGCTGTCGCGCGCTGTGGTCGCTGTCGCGCGGGTCGGAGGCTTCTTCGCGCGGACGCGTTCACGGGCGCCAGGGCGCCCTCCACTTCGGGAGGGATACGTCCTG
>NZ_JBSHCR010000093.1:0-12369 GCF_053615895.1 Isoptericola sp. NPDC055881 | reverse complement strand
GGGTACGGAAAGGGCGAGAATTCGTGGTCGAGTTCTCGCCCTTTCCGTACCCACAACGATCCGGGTCACCTGCGGCGGGCGACGAGCGCCGCGACGGCGCGCCAGCCCAGCATGGTCACGCCGAGGAACACGGTGGTGACGACCGCGAACGACACCTCGACGCCGCCCACGCCGAGCACGGGTCGCAGCGCGAGGCCCAGCACGACGGTGGCGCACCAGACGACGACGCCGGCAGGCCACAGGCGCGCGGGAGCACGCCACGCGCGGGCCACGAGCCACCCGACGGCGAGACCCGCGACGAACGGCAGCCCCACCAGCGCGACGTGACCGAGGTCGCCGGACGTCGCGTGGCTGATCGTGCCCACCACGGTGAACACGACGACGCACACGAGGTCGCCGACGGCGGCGGGCCACACGGGCCGGGTCACGGGCACGACGGGGGCGGTCGGAGCACTCACGGGGCCGAGGCTACCCGTCACAGCTCGTGCACCCCGCCGGCCGTCGCAACCTCGACCGGGCCGTCGTAGGCCGACCGTGCCTCGGCGAGCGCGACCTCCGGCGCGTTCCACACCGGCAGGTGCGTGAGCAGCAGGCGGCCCACCCCCGCGCGGGCGGCGGCCTCCCCGGCCCGGCGGCCGGTGAGGTGGATGCCACGCTCGACGCCGTCGTCGCGGCCCTCCTGGAATGCCGCCTCCACGAGGAAGAGGTCGGCGCCGCGAGCGCCCTCGACGAGGCCGTCGCACGCGTCCGTGTCCCCCGAGTAGGCCAGGGTGGCCCGCTCGCCGGGCCGCAGGCTCGACGGACCGGTGACGCGGACGCCGTACGCCTCCACCGGGTGGTAGACCGTGAACGGCTCCAGCTCGAACGGGCCCACCCGCACGACGCTGCCGGGCTCCCAGGGCCGCACGTCGTACTCGCCGTCCATCGACTCGCCCGGCCCGAGCCCGTACATCGCCGCCGCACGCTCCGCGGTCCCGCTCGGGCCCAGCACCGGCAGGCGACGGCCGGCGCCGCTGCGCACGCCGCCCCGCTCCGGGTGGTAGCGGAGGTACACGTACAGGCCGCAGAGGTCGGCGCAGTGGTCCGGGTGCAGGTGGGACAGGCCGACGGCGTCGACGTCGAGCGGGTCGACGTACCGCTGCAGCGCGCCCAGGCCGCCGTTGCCGAGGTCGAGCACCACGTTCCACTCCCGCTGCCCGTCGTGCGCCTGCAGGAGGTACGTGGACGCGGGCGACGCGGGGCCCGGGAACGAGCCGGCGACGCCGACGGTGACGAGCCTCATGCGGCCTCCACGAGGGACACCTCAGGCCCCAGGAACCGGCGGGCCAGCTTCTCGAACGGCTCCGGGACGCCCGTGGACAGGAAACGGTGCACCGGCGGCGGCGCGTCCACCGAGCGCTCGAGGTCGTGCTGCACGAGGTTGCGGTAGACGTCCTTCGCGGTCTCCTCGGCGCTGGAGACGAGGGTGACGTCCTCCCCCATCACGTACGACACGGCGCCCGCCAGCAGCGGGTAGTGCGTGCAGCCGAGGACGAGCGTGTCGACGCCCGCGGCCCGCACCGGGTCGAGGTAGCGGTGCGCGACCTCGAGCACCTCGGGGCCGGACGTCTGCCCGCGCTCCACGAGCGGCACGAAGTCCGGGCACGCCTGCGTGGTGATCTCCAGGCCGGGCGCCACGTGGAACGCGTCCTCGTATGCCCGCGAGTCGATCGTCGCCTTGGTCCCGATCACGCCGATGCGGCCGGTCTTCGAGGCGAGGACGGCGCGCCGCGCGGCGGGCCGGATCACCTCGACGACGGGGATGCCGCGGCGCACCGTGTAGCGCTCGCGCGCGTCCGGCAGCGCGACGGCCGTGGCGGAGTTGCAGGCGATCACCAGCATCTTCACGCCCTCGTCGACCAGCCGGTCCATCACGGCGAGGGCCATCGCGCGCACGGCCGCGAGCGGCTTGGGCCCGTACGGGCTGTTGGCCGTGTCGCCCAGGTAGAGCACCTGCTCATGGGGCAGCTGGTCGAGGATGGAGCGTGCGACGGTGAGCCCGCCGACGCCGCTGTCGAAGATCCCGATGGGGGCGTCGTTCACGCCAGGCAGCCTAGTCGCGACGGGCGGTCAGAACCGCGGCAAGTGAGCGGCGACACGGCGTGGCGCCCGCCACAACAGGGCCGCGACCTGCGGTCATGGGGTCGCGCGCCCGGCCCTGAGGTCGGCGAGCATCTCCTCCACGAGCGACTCCTGCGCGAACCCCGCGGCCACGAAGACGCCGCCCCAGTAGCGCCGCTCCGCGCCGGACAGCCCGACCCGCTCCCAGCCGGCGACCTCGTCCCCGGCGTCCCCGTCATCACCGGTGGAGCCCGCGTCGTCGCCGTCATCCGCGTCGTCGCCGTCGTCACCGTCCAGCCAGTCGTCTTCGTCGTCCTCGACACCCGCGAGGACGTCGTCGTGCAGGGTCTCGACGTCCGCGTCGTCCACCAGGCCGAGCCGCTCGGCCAGCACCAGCCGCAGGTCGGTCAGCGCCCCCGCGAACTCCTGCGCGGCCTCGCGCGCCACGACGATCTCCGCCCCCGCCCGCGGGTCGTCCGGCAGCTCGTCGGGCGCGTCCACGGCGTCGGCGAACGCGACCAGGCGCGCGACCTTCCCGGCTGCCAGGTCCGTCTGCGTGAGGTGGCGGAACTCGGACGCGACGTCCGCGTCCTCCTCGTGCGCGTCGGGGAGCAGCCGCTGCACGGCCGGGTCCTGCGGCACGCGCGCCACCCCGGTGAACGCGACGCCGTCGCCGACCTCGATCCCCGGCTCCAGGCCGGACTCCGCGCGCACCAGCTCCGCGACGTCGCGCGCGACACGCGCGAGCACCTCGCGCTCGACGTCGTCCCACCGCGCGACGTAGCCCGCCGGCGCGGACCGGAACGGCGTCACGCGACGCCCCCCTCGGACTCGCCCGACTGCCGCAGCGTGGCCCACAGCCCGAAGCCGTGCATCGCCTGCACGTCCACCTCCATGCGCTCGCGCGGTCCGGACGACACGACGGCCCGGCCGTCATGGTGCACCTGCATCATCAGCTTCTCCGCCCGCGCGGGCGGGTAGCCGAAGTAGCTCTCGAAGACGTAGCTCACGTACGACATGAGGTTCACCGGGTCGTTCCACACGATCGTGACCCACGGGTCGGCGACGGCCGTCGTCGCCTCCGCCTGCGTCTCGCGCTCCACCTCGGTCGCGACCGCCGTCACGCGCGTCGTCGTCTTCCCGTCCACCGTCTCACCCTAAGCACAGCCGAGGTGCGGGCGTCGACCGTCCGTCAGGCGGTCCCCGACAAGCCGGATGGGCGCGCGCGCCCTACCGTGTCCCCATGACCGACGAGCCCCGGGGCAGCGTCGCCCCGTCGCCCGACGCCGCGCCGCCCTCTGCCCCCCTGCACGGCCTCCTCGCCCTCCCCGCCACCGTGCCCGCCGCGCCCCTGCCCGCCCTCCGGCCCTCGGTGGCGCTGCTCACGGACCGCTACGAGCTGACGATGCTGCAGGCGGCGCTCGCGGACGGCACGGCGCACCGCCACTGCGTCTTCGAGGTGTTCACGCGCCGGCTCCCCGCGGGCCGCCGGTACGGCGTGCTCGCGGGCACCGGCCGGATCCTGGAGGCGCTCACGCACTTCCGCTTCGGGGACGCGGAGCTCACCTACCTCGAACGGGCCGGCGTCGTCGACGACCGCACCCTCGACTTCCTGCGCGGGTACCGCTTCACCGGGAGCATCCAGGGGTACGCCGAGGGCGAGGTCTTCTTCCCCGGCTCCCCCGTGCTGCAGGTCGAGGGCACCTTCGCCGAGGCCGTGCTCCTCGAGACGCTGATCCTGTCCATCCTCAACTACGACTCGGCGATCGCGTCCGCGGCGTCGCGCATGACGAGCGCGGCCGTGGACCGGCCCGTGCTCGAGATGGGGTCGCGGCGCGCCCACGAGCAGGCGGCCGTCGCTGCCGCGCGGTCCGCCGTGGTGGGCGGCTTCGCCGGCACGTCGAACCTCGAGGCGGGCATGCGGTACGGGCTCGAAACGATCGGCACGGCCGCGCACGCATTCACCCTGCTGCACGACGACGAGCGCTCGGCGTTCGACTCGCAGGTCGCGTCGCTCGGGTCCGGCACCACCCTGCTGGTCGACACCTACGACGTGCGGCGGGGCGTCGAGAACGCCGTCGCCGCGGGCGGCACCTCGCTGGGGGCCGTGCGCCTCGACTCCGGTGACCTCGGCGTCCTCGCGGTCGAGGTGCGGCGCCAGCTCGACGAGCTCGGCGCCACGGGCACCAAGATCGTCGTCACGTCCGACCTCGACGAGCACGCCATCGCCGGGCTGGCGGCCATGCCGGTGGACGTGTACGGCGTGGGGACGTCGCTGGTCACCGGTTCCGGCGCCCCGACGTGCGGCATGGTCTACAAGCTGGTGGCGCGCGCCGACGCCTCGGGCGTCCTGCAGCCGGTCGCGAAGGCGTCCGCGCTCAAGACGAGCCAGGGCGGGCGCAAGGGCGCCGCCCGGCGCTTCGGTCCAGACGGCCGCGCCGTCGCGGAGGTGCTCGTCACCGGGCCCGACGACCTCGTGGTGGCGTGGTCGCCCGAGGACGGGGCGTCGGCAGGCTCGGCATCGGCGGCATGGCCCGACGAGACGGACGACGGCGCACGCCCGGACCTGCGCAGCCTGCTCGTCCCCCTCGTCGTGGACGGCGCCGTCGACTCCCGGTGGGTGGGCGCATACGGCGTCCAGAACGCCGCCCGGCACCACCTGCAGGCCCGCGCGGAGCTGCCGCGCGGCGGTCGGCGCCTGTCGGCCGGCGACCCGGCGATCCCCACCGTGGACCTCGTCCTCTCCTGACCGGGCGGACGGAGGTCGGCGGCGGCCGGGACGGCCCGGTCCGCTACTTCTTGCCGCTACTTCTTGCCGACGAACCAGCCCCGCACCATCTCGACGCGCGCGGCGAGCTGCTCGGCGGTCGCCAGCGGCACCTCGGGACCGCCGCAGCGCCGGCGCAGCTCGTTGTGCACCGAGCCGTGCGGGGTGCTGGACTTGCGCGCCCACGCCGAGACGAGCTTGGACAGCTCCTTGCGCAGGTCGGCGGCCCGTCGGTGCTCGGCCTCCGACTGCTCCAGCGCGGCCTCGGACGACGTGGCGCCGCCGCGGCCGCGCACCTGCTGCGCCTGCCGCTGCCGCAGCAGCGTGGTCACCTGGTCGGCCTCCAGCAGGCCCGGCAGCCCGAGGAAGTCGAGCTCCTCGGCCGACCCGACGTCGGCCCCCGTGCCGAACTCGCCGCCGTCGAACAGCACCCGGTCGAAGGAGGCCTGCGCCTCCAGCGCCTCGAACGAGCCCAGGAGCTCCCCCGACGCCTTCTCCTCCCGGTTCGCCGCCGCGAGCAGCTCGGCCTCGGGGTCGTACTCGATGCCCTGCTCCTCGGCCGTCTTCGGACGGTCCAGCGCGTGGTCCCGCTCGATCTCCATGCCGTTGGCCAGCTCGAGCAGCAGCGGCACGCTCGGCAGGAACACGGACGCCGTCTCGCCGCGCTTGCGCGCGCGGACGAAGCGTCCGACGGCCTGCGCGAAGAACAGCGGGGTCGAGGTGCTCGTGGCGTAGACCCCGACGGCGAGCCGCGGCACGTCCACGCCCTCCGACACCATGCGCACGGCCACCATCCACCGGGAGGTGCCCTGGGCGAACTCGTCGATGCGGGCGCTCGCGCCGTCGTCGTCGGACAGCACGACCGTGGGGCTCTGCCCCGTGAGCCGGGCCAGGTGGCCCGCGTACGCGCGCGCGTCGGTCTGGTCGGTGGCGATGACGAGCCCGCCGGCGTCCGGGACGACGCGGCGCATCTCCGTGAGCCGCTTGTCCGCCCCCGCGAGGACCGACGGGATCCACTCGCCGTTCGGGTCCAGCGCCGTGCGCCAGGCCTGGGCGTGCATGTCCTTCGTCATCGCCTCGCCGAGCCGGGCGCTGACCTCGTCGCCGGCCTTCGTGCGCCAGCGCATGTTGCCGGAGTACGTCATGAACAGCACGGGGCGCACGACGTGGTCGCGCAGGGCGTCGCCGTACCCGTACGTGTAGTCCGCCTTGGACCGGCGGATGCCCTCGCGGTCCTCCTCGTACGTGACGAACGGGATCGGTGCGGTGTCGGAGCGGAACGGCGTGCCCGTCAGCGCGAGGCGCTTCGTGGCGTCCTCGAACGCCTCCCGGACCGCCTCGCCCCAGCTCAGGGCGTCGCCGCCGTGGTGCACCTCGTCGAGGATGACGAGCGTGCGGGCGGCCTCCGTGCGGGCGCGGTGCAGGGCCGGCTTCGCCGCGACCTGCGCGTAGGTGAGGGCGACGCCGTCGTAGTGCGAGCCGTGCCGGCCCTGGCTGTTCTTGAACGACGGGTCGATCCGGATGCCGACGCGCGCGGCGGCGTCGGCCCACTGGTGCTTCAGGTGCTCGGTGGGCGCGACGACGGTCACGCGGCGGACGATGCCGGCCTCCAGCAGCTCGGTCGCCACGCGCAGCGCGAACGTCGTCTTGCCCGCACCGGGCGTCGCGACCGCGAGGAAGTCACGCGGGTCGCGCCGGCGGTACAGCTCGAGCGCCTCGGCCTGCCAGGCACGCAGGTTGGACGCCGTGCCCCACGGCGCACGACGCGGGAACGCCGGGCTGAGGTGGGACGCCGCCGACGAGGACGGCGACTGCGGCAGGGGCTTCGCCGCGGGCTCGTCCGCCGCGGCGAAGAGGTCGAAACCGTCGGGGTCGGGGGTGGGCTCGGGCTCGTTCAGCGGCTGCGCGCTCACTTGCCGGAGTCGCCCTCGCCGCCCTCGCCGTCCTGAGGGTCGCGAAGACCGTCGTAGATCTCCTTGCAGACCGGGCAGACCGGGAACTTCGACGGGTCGCGGCCGGGCACCCACACCTTGCCGCAGAGCGCGATCACGGGCTTGCCCGACAGGGCGGACTCCATGATCTTCTCCTTGCGCACGTAGTGCGCGAAGCGCTCGTGGTCGCCCGGCTCCGCCGCCTGCTCGCGGGTGTCCGGACGCTCCAGCACGCTCGTGCCGGCCCCGGTGTCCTGCGAGGGGTCGGCAGGCGGGGTGGAGAGGGGATCGCTCATGCCGGGAAGTCTACGACGCACCCCCCGACGCTCCCGTGCCACGACCGCCCCCGCGCCGCGGATCCGGGTACGGATCACAGACCCTGCCAGCCGGGCTTGGACGCGAACGTCTGGCGGTAGTAGTCGCCGAGCTGCAGGCGGGAGGCCGCCGCGTCGTCGACCAGCACGGTGGCGTGCGGGTGCATCTGCATGACCGTGCCGGGCCACATCGCGGAGATCGGGCCCTCGACGAGCTGGTGCACCGCCTCGGCCTTGCCGCGGCCGGTCGCCAGCAGCACGAGGTGGCGGGCCTCCATGATCGTGCCCAGCCCCTGGGTGAGGCAGTGGGTGGGGACCTGCTCGACGTCGTCGTCGAAGAACCGGGCGTTGTCCACGCGCGTCTGGTGCGTGAGCGTCTTGATGCGGGTGCGCGACGCGAGGGAGGACCCCGGCTCGTTGAACGCGATGTGCCCGTCCGTGCCGATCCCGAGGATCTGCAGGTCGACGCCTCCCGCGTCCTTGATCGCCTGCTCGTACGCGGCGCAGGCCGCAGGCAGGTCGTCGGCCAGACCGTCCGGCCCGAGCACCTGGTCCGCCGGCCACTCGACGCGGGACCCGATCTCCGTCTCGATGACGTTGCGGTACCGCTGCGGTTGCTCCGCGGGCAGGCCCACGTACTCGTCGAGCATGAAGCCGCGGGCCTGCTCGAACGAGAGCCCTTCCTCGCGGTGCCGTCGTGCGAGCTCGTCGTACACCTTGAGCGGGCTCGACCCGGTCGCCAGCCCCAGGACGGTGGCCGGGTCACGGCGCAGCAGGGTCTCGATCGCGTCGGCCGCGTGCACGGCAAGCTCTTCGGCGGGGGCGATCACGACTTCCATGCGGCTCTCCAGTCTCTCGTGCGGCCCGGCGGGCGGGCCGTCCTCGCGTCCGCGGGCGCCCCCGGGGCGCCCTCGGCATCACATCATGTCGCGCGCCCGGCCGGGCGACGCTCAGTCCTGCGGTGCCGGCGCGGGCGCCGGCGAGTTGAGCATGGGCGTGAGGCGGGCGTCGAACTCCCGTGCCAGCGCCGCGACGTCGCCGCCGTCCGCGATCCGGCCGAACAGCTCCTCGTACACGCCCTCCTCCTCGATCGACGCCCAACCGGGCGCCGCCGGGGTGAGCTTCGAGGCGGCAGCCGTCCGCACGAGGGCGCGCCCGAACTTGTCGCCCTTCATGACCTCCTGGGCGTCGGAATTTGCCGGCCCGAGGCCGCTGCGGGCCAGGCGGGTCTGGAACTCGTCCGAGAAGACGACCCGCAGCACGTCCTCCGCCAGGTCGGGGCTGGGCGACGTGGCGGACACCGCGATGTTCGACCCGCCGGCGAACACGGGGGCCAGGCCGCCGTCCACCCCCGGCAGGGCGAAGATGTCGAACGTCGAGGCGTCCTTCATGCCGTCGCGCACCAGCTCGCCGTCGTCGTTGCGCACCAGCCCGCCGATGGACCACCGCGCCCACGCCGGCGCCATGATGGTGGCCGCCGCGGGCGGCGCGTCCTCGACGCCGTCGTTGAGGAAGTCCCAGTAGGAGACGTCCTTCTCCGTGGACGGCAGGTACGACGCCTCGCGGTACACGTCCTGCCACATCTCGAGACCCTCGACCGACTTGGCGTCGGACAGGGTCGAGACCCAGTCGTCGCCTTCCTTGACGGCGAGCTCGCCGCCCGTGGCGAACACCCAGGAGATGCCGTTGCGCCAGTCCTGGCCACCCATCGCGAAGCCGGCGTGGTCGTCGTCGGTGAGCGCCTTGACGGTCTCGCCGAACTCGGCCAGGGTCTCCGGCTTGTCGTACCCGGCGGCCCGCCACACGTCCTTGCGGTAGAAGACGTAGCGTGAGCCGAAGTAGTACGGCAACGCGTAGTGCCGGCCGTCGACCGACCCCGCCTCGACGAAGGAGGGCAGCAGCTTCGCGCCGCCGAGCTCCTCATAGAGCTCCGGGGAGATCTCCCGGAACGCGCCGGACGTGGTGAACGTCGGCGACTGGGTGTTGCCGATCTCGACGACGTCCGGCGTCGTGGCCGGGTCGCCGAGCGCCTCCGTGAGGTTCGCGACGAGGTCGCCCCACTCCTGCTGCTCGATGGTCAGCGTGGCGCCGGGGTGCTCGTCCTCGAACGCGGTCACGAGGTACTCGCGGAGCTCGGGCGTCGTGTCCGTGCCGACGAGCCACATCGTGAGGTCCGTGTCCGGGGCCGCGTCCTTCGGGTCGTCGCCGATCGCGGAGCACCCGGTCAGGGCGAGGGCCACCACCCCGGCGACCAGGACCGACGGCCCGACGCCGATCCCGAGAGGCGGGCGGCGCGTCACGACGCCATCCCCCCGGCGACCGGCCGGCCGGCCGCCGTCCGGCCGGCGACGTCGCGGCCCACGACCGCCGCGCCCACGGCGCCCACGGGCACGTGGCCCGGGGCGAGGGAGACGCGGTCGGCGAGGTGCAGCGAGGTGAGGAAGCCCGACGCCCGGGACTCGCGCGCGAGGGCGTCCCGGACGACGTCGAGCAGCGGCTGGCCCAGCTGGGCCACGCCGCCGCCGAGGACCACCCGGGGGACGTCGACCGTCAGGACGAGCATGCGCACCGCCGCGGCGACGGCCGACGCGTACGCGTCGCGGGCCTCGAGCGCCCCGGGGACCCCCTGCTCGGCCGCCTCGAAGAGCTCGACGGGCGCAGGACGCCCGGTGCTCGCGGGCCACAGGCGTGCCACGGCCGTGCCGGAGGCATAGAGCTCGAGGCAGCCCCGCTGCCCGCAGGGGCACACCGGGCCGGTGGGGTCGACGGGCACGTGCCCGATCTCGCCCGCCGCGCCGCCGACGCCCCGTCGCAGCGCGCCGTCCAGGACGAGCCCGGCCGCGAGCCCCGTGCCGAGGGCCAGGAACGCCAGGTCGACGCGCGAGCGGGACGTGCCCGTGGCGGCGGCCTCGAGGTGCGCCGCTCCGAGGGCCGCGACGTTGAGGTCGTTCTCCAGTCCGACAGGCAGGCCGCCGAGCTCGGCGCCGAGCAGCTGGGCGAGCGCGAGCGGCGCGGCGTCCACGCCGAGGTTGACGGCGTGGCGGACCGTGCCGGCGTCCGGGTCCACGAGACCCGGGACGCCCACACCCACCCCGGCGAGGTCGGCGACGCCGACGCCGGCCTGCAGCGCCACCTCGCGGGCGGCGCGGGCCGCGCCCGCCACCACGCCGCGCGGGCCGCGCTCGGTGGCCAGGCGCGCCTGCGCCACGGTGGCGCCCTCGGCGTCGAGCAGGACGGCCAGCGTCTTCGTGCCGCCGATGTCGAGCCCGACGGTGGGCCCGGCGCTCAGGGTTGCGTCCACGTCAGCCCTTCACCGCCCCGGAGACCAGGCCGGACGTCATCCGCCCCTGGACGAAGAGGAAGAAGATGATCACCGGCACCGCGATGAGCGTCGAGGCCGCCATGACCTCGGCCCAGTCGATGCCGCGGTTGACCGACGCGGACAGGAAGCTGCGCAGCCAGATCGGCAGCGTCTGGCGGTCCTCGGCGGGCAGGAGCACCAGGGCGGTGGTGAACTCGTTCCACGCCTGCAGGAACGCGTACACCCCCGACGCGACGAGGCCGGGTGCCAGCAGCGGGAACGTGATCCGCAGGAACGCCTTGGTGCGCGACAGCCCGTCGACCATGGCCGCCTCCTCGAGCTCCGCCGGGATGCCCGCGACGAAGCCGCGCAGCATCCAGATGGTGAAGGGCACCAGCATCGCGGTGTAGAGGATCGAGATGCCGAGCACGGAGTTGAGGCCGAGCACGGGCGCGCTCTCCCCCACCGTCGAGAGCATCTTGTACTGCGCGATGAACAGGCCTTCGGCGGGCAGCATCTGGATGAACAGCACGGCCAGCACGAAGCTGGTGCGCCCGCGGAAGCGCCAGCGGCTGATGGCGAGCGCGGCGAGGAACGCGAAGGCCAGCACGAGGACGATGGTCACCGCGGTGATCATCAGGCTCATCCGCAGCGCCCCGCCGAAGCCGGAGTCCGTGACCACGCTCGTGAAGTTCGACAGCGTGAAGTGCGTGGGCAGGAAGCTCGGCGTGCTGGACTGGAGGCGGGCGTTCGGCGTGACCGCCGACAGCAGCATCCAGTAGACGGGGAACACCCAGACCAGCGACACCACGATCCCCAGCACACCCAGGAGCACCTTGCCGGGGCGCAGCCGCGGGCGTCGGGGCGCGGGGCGCTGGGGCCGCGCCTCCACCGCGACGGGGCGCGGGGCGGTCTCGGTCGCGGCGGTCATGCGGCGTCCTCCTTCATGAGGCTGCGGACGTACGGCGCGGACAGCAGCACCGTGAGCAGCAGGACGAAGATCGAGACGGCCGCGGCGCCCGAGAAGTCCTGGCTGCCGATGCCGAGCTCGTAGATGAAGTTGCCCAGCAGGTTGGTCTCGGAGACCGGGGCGCCGGCGTCCTGGAGCAGGCGGATCTGCGCGAAGACGCGCAGGTCCCAGATGATCTGCAGGAGCAGCACGATGGCGAGCACCGGACGGACCAGCGGCAGCAGGATGTGCCGCAGGATCTGCGCCGGGCGGGCGCCGTCCAGCCGGGCGGCCTCGAGGACCTCCTCGGAGACCTGCGTCAGACCGGCGTACAGCGACATCGCGACGAACGGGACGGACATCCACACGATGACGAGGGTCGCGACGAAGAAGAACGTCAGCGGCTGGGCGAGCCAGGCGTAGCCCTGGTACTGGTCGAGGCCGATCTGCACGAGCAGCCAGTTGACGACGCCGGAGCGGTAGTCGAAGAGCCACCGGAACACGGTCACGGCCGCCACGAGCGGCGTCGCCCAGGCCAGCAGGAGCACGACCTGCAGGGTGAGGCGCACGGCGGTGTGGACCGCCTTCATCAGCAGCGCCAGGCCGAGCCCGATCGCCACGGTGAGGAACGCGTTGACCAGGCAGAAGACGATCGAGCGCCCGACGACGGCCCAGAGCCGGTCGTCGGAGAAGATCCGGGCGTAGTTGTCCAGCCCCGCGAACGTGGGCGGCGCGCCGAACTGCTGCATCATGCCGTACTGCTGCAGCGAGGTCACGACCTGCCAGTACACGGGGTACCCCAGGCCGACCAGGAGGATCAGCACGGCGGGGATCAGCAGGAGGTAAGGGGTGGCCGGCGTGCGCCGGCGGCGGATCGCGATGGCGGACGCGGGCGGCGGCGAGGTGGTCGGCGCCATCGGCCCGGTGGGCGTCGTGGTGGTCATGCGGTCCTCCTTCCCGGGGTCGTGGGTGACGGGCGGAGCGGCGCCGGTCGCGAGAACCGCTGT
>NZ_JBSHCR010000092.1:0-12693 GCF_053615895.1 Isoptericola sp. NPDC055881 | reverse complement strand
GGCGTGCGGTGGGGGCCGGGCCTCGTCGAAGCTGCGGCAGCGGGGTGCGGCGGGCGTCAGCGCCGGTCGACGTCCACGACGTCGACCCGCACGGGGCCGTCCGTCGCGAGCGCGCCGACCACGGTGCGCAGAGCCTTCGCCGTCCGTCCGCCCCGGCCGATCACACGGCCGAGGTCGTCAGGGTGCACCCGCACCTCGAGCAGGTCGCCCCGGCGCTGCGTCCGCGCGGCCACCCGGACGTCGTCCGGGTTGTCCACGATGCCGCGCACCAGGTGCTCGAGGGCCTCGGCGAGCATCAGGCCTCGGCCTCGGCCTCGGCGGACTCCGCCGGCTCCGCGGTCTTCTTCTGGGCGGCCGTGGCCTTGACCTTCTCGGCCTCGGCGGCGACGGCCTCGATCGCGGCGGCGCTGTCGGCCTTCGCGGTCTTGGTCCGCAGGGTGCCCTCGGCACCCGGCAGGCCCTTGAACTTCTGCCAGTCACCGGTGATCTTGAGGAGCGCGGCGACCTGCTCGGTCGGCTGCGCGCCGACGCCGAGCCAGTACTGCGCGCGCTCGGACTTGATCTCGATGAACGACGGCTCCTCGGTCGGGTGGTACTTCCCGATCTCCTCGATCACGCGACCGTCGCGCTTCGAGCGCGAGTCGGCCACGACGACGCGGTAGTACGGGGCCCGGATCTTGCCGAGGCGCTTCAGACGAATCTTGACGGCCACTGTGGTGGTGTCTCCTGGTTCTGGTGGGGCGACCCTGCGCTCCGCCGGGTGGGGTCCTGGCGGCGCATGAGGTCAGGACACGACCTGCGCAGGAGAGAGGGGCCTGGGCACGCCGAGTACACGGTCATTGTGCCAGACCGGGGCGTGCGCCTCCAACCTCGTGTGACGGACGTCGCGGCGACCGCCGGTCGAGGCCGCGCGGTCAGCCCCGGACGACCTGCCCGCGCAGGACGACGGCGGTCGGGTACCGCAGCACCTCGATGTCCTCGCGCGGGTCGGCGGGGTACACCACCAGGTCCGCGCTGGAGCCCTCCACGAGCGCACCGAAACCGAGCACCTCCCGTGCCCGCCAGGTGGCCATCGCGACCACGTCGGCCGCGGGGATGCCCGCTGCCACCAGCTCGGCGCACTCGTCCACGATGCGCCCGTGCCCCAGCGTCCCGCCTGCGTCCGTGCCGACGAGCAGCGGGACGCCCGCCTCGTGGAGCGTCCGGACGTGCTCGTAGCGGCGCGCGTGCATGCAGCGCATGCGCGCGGCGTAGACGGGGAACTTGTCCTCGGCCTGCCGGGCGATCTCCTCGAACCGTCCCACCTGCAGCAGCGTCGGCGTCACGGGGATGCCGCGCGCCGCGACCTCGTCCACGGACGCGCCGACCACCCCGGTGCCGTGCTCGATGCCGTCGACGCCGGCGGCGAGGAGGTCGCCGACCACCTCCTCGGAGAACGCGTGCACCGTGACGCGCGCGGCCTCCGCGTGGGCGGCGGCGACGGCCTCGACGAGGACGTCGCGCGGCCACAGCGGCCGCAGGTCACCGTCGCGTCCGAGGTCCCGGTCGATCCAGTCGCCGACGAGCTTGACCCACCCGTCCGCGCCGCGCGCCTCCGCACGGACGACGGCGGGCAGGTCCGCGACGTCGTCGAGCTCCAGCCCGAAACCCCGCAGGTAGCGCTTCGGGCGCGCGAGGTGGCGGCCGGCGCGCACCAGGCGCGGCAGGTCGGGGCGGTCCTGCACCCAGGACGTGTCCACCGGCGACCCGGCGTCGCGGACCAGGAGGACGCCCGCGTCCCGGTCGACGAGCGCCTGCGCGACCGTGGTCTCGGCGTCGACGGCGCCCCCGGGGCCCAGCCCCAGGTGGCAGTGCACGTCGACCAGCCCGGGCAGCACCCAGCCCTCGAGCTCACGCGTGGCGCTCCCCTGCGGGGAGGGACGGGTCAGGCTGACGCGCCCGTCACGCACCCACATCTCGCCGACGTCGCGGTCCTGCCCGAGCAGGACGTGGCCGGTGACGTGCAGCGGGACGTGCGGGGCGGACATGGTCGAAGGCTACCGAGTCGGGGGGTCGCCGACGTGCGCCGTGCCGTGAGCCTCAGCGGCCGCCGAGCAGCTTGTCGAAGCCGTCCGGGAGCTGGAGCTTCGACAGGTCCTGCTCCGCGGGCTCGGCGCCGCCCACCCCGAACGCGGACCCGGGGGCCGCGGGCTTGTCCGCCGGACCGCCGAGGGCGCGCTGCATGGCCTCGCGCTCCTGCTGCGCCCGCTTCGCGGGGTTGCCCGACTTGCCCTTGACCTTGCGCTGCGGCGCCTGCTTGCCGCGGGCCTTCTTGCCGCCGCCCGGCATGCCCGGCATCCCCGGCATCCCACCGGGCATGCCCGGCATCCCACCGCCCTTGCTCATCTGGCGCATCATCTTCTGCGCCTGCGTGAAGCGCTCGAGCAGCTGGTTGACGGCCGTGGTGGTCTGCCCGGAACCGCGGGCGATGCGGGCGCGGCGGGAGCCGTTGATGAGCTTGGGGTTCTCGCGCTCGGCCGGCGTCATCGACTGGATGAGCGCCTGGACGCGGTCAACCTCACGCTCGTCGAAGTTCTCGAGCTGGTCGCGCATCTGCGCCATGCCCGGCAGCATGCCGAGCATCTTCTTCATCGAGCCCAGCTTCTTCATCTGCTGCATCTGCACCAGGAAGTCGGACAGGGTGAAGTCCTCGCCGGCGCTGACCTTGGCGGCCATCTTCTCGGCCTGCTCGGCGTCGAACGCCTTCTCGGCCTGCTCGATGAGGGTGAGGACGTCACCCATGTCGAGGATGCGCGACGCCATGCGGTCGGGGTGGAAGACCTCGAAGTCGGTCAGCTTCTCGCCCGTGGAGGCGAACATGATCGGCCGGCCCGTGATCGTCGCCACGGACAGCGCCGCGCCACCGCGGGCGTCGCCGTCCAGCTTGGACAGCACGACGCCGGTGAAGTCGACGCCTTCCTCGAACGCCTTCGCCGTCGCGACGGCGTCCTGGCCGATCATCGCGTCGATGACGAACAGGACCTCGTCGGGCTGCACGGCGTCGCGGATGTCCGCGGCCTGGCGCATGAGGACCTGGTCGACGCCGAGGCGACCCGCGGTGTCGACGATGACGACGTCGTGCTGCTTCGCCCGCGCCTCCGCGACGCCGTCGCGGGCCACGCCCACGGGGTCGCCGATGATCGTGTCCGTCTCCGCGTCGGTCCCGCTGGTGTTCCCCGGGTGCGGGGCGAAGACGCGCACGCCCGCGCGCTCGGCCACGACGGACAGCTGCGTGACCGCGTTGGGGCGCTGCAGGTCGGCCGCGACCAGCAGCGGGGTGTGGCCCTGCTCCTTGAGAGCCAGCGCCAGCTTGCCGGCGAGCGTCGTCTTGCCGGCGCCCTGCAGACCCGCGAGCATGATGACCGTCGGCGGCGTCTTCGCGAGCTGCAGCGCGCGGGTCTGGCCGCCGAGGATCCCGACGAGCTCGTCGTTGACGATCTTCACGACCTGCTGCGCGGGGTTGAGCGCCCCGGACACCTCGGCCGACAGGGCGCGCTCGCGCACCGCGGCGGTGAACTCCCGCACCACGGGCACGGCGACGTCGGCGTCGAGGAGGGCCCGGCGGATCTCGCGCACGGTCGCGTCGATGTCCGCCTCGGAGAGCCGTCCCCGACCGCGCAGGTTCTTGAACGTCGCGGTGAGCCGGTCCGACAGGGAGTTGAACACCAGGCTGGTCCTCACAGAGATTCGGTCGTTGCAGCCACCTACCCTACCGGTCGGCTACGGGTCGACCGCGAGCGCCCGCCGTGCCCGCCCGGTGAGGTCGTCCACCAGGCTCGCGCGCCACGACGTCCAGCCTGCCGGCCCGAGGGACGAAGCGTCCGCCTCCGTCAGGGCGCGCACGGTCTCGAGCAGGTCCGCGCGGTGCTCGAGCGCGTCCAGCAGCTCCGCCACCGTGGCCGGGTCCTCGAGGTCGGCCGTCGTCGCGAGCCGCGCCAGCGTGAGGTGGTGGCGCACGACGACGCCGACGTCGTGCGCCGTCGCGTCGTCGAAGCCGCAGCGCCGCACGACGCCCGGCGCGATCTGTGCCCCCTCGACGGCGTGGTCCGTGCTGTGCGCGCCGCGCCGCTTGCCGATGTCGTGCAGGAGGGCGGCGAGCAGCAACGGCTCGGACGGTGCCGGGGCGACGCCGGCGTCGGCGGCGACCTGGCGCCGTACCCGCGCGGCCCGGGCGACCGTCTCGACGAGGTGCCGGTCCACCGTGTGCCGGTGGATCGCCGCACGCTGGGGGCGGTTGCGCACGCCGGCCCACTCGGGGATCCACGTCGTGACGACCCCCGCGAGGTCGAGCGCCTCCCAGACGGGCACCTGCGCGGGGCCCGCGCCGAGCAGGGTGAGGAGGGCGGTGCGCGCGGCGGGCGGCCACGGGACGGGCGGCGGAGGGCTCTGGGCGAGGGAGTGCACGGTGACGGGCGAGAGCACCAGCCCCGTCCGGGCCGCGGTGGCGGCTGCGCGCAGCGGGAGCAGCGGGTCCTCGGCGGGCCTGGCCCCCGCCGCGAGCACCAGCTCCCCGTCGTGCTCGACGAGCCCGTCCCCGGCGGAGCGCAGCCGCGGGGCGGACCGCCGGCCGCGCACCACGACCGGCCGGCGCGCGGCGGGGCGCTGGAGCGCCTGGCGTGCCCGCCGCACGGTGGAGTCCAGGGCGTACGAGATCTCGCGGCCCGCCTCGGCGAGCCCGGCCAGCAGCTCGTCCGGGTCGTCCTTGCCGCACCGCGCGGCGACCTCGTCGAGGTCCGCGAGCAGCAGCCGGGTCGAACGGCGTCGCGTCACGACGTGCACCGCGTCGCGCACGTCCAGCAGGTGCGTGTAGGCGCGGTCGACCCGGCCGTGCGGGCGGTCGGTGAGCCAGGTGGCGGCGAGCGCGGACAGCAGCACGGCGTCACGGATGCCGCCGCGGGACTCCTTGAGGTCCGGCTCGATGAGGTAGGCGAGCTCGCCGGCCCGCTCGGCGCGCTCCCGGGCGCTGTGCAGCAGCTCGGGCAGCCTGCGGCGGGAGGCGGAGCGCCAGTCGGTGAGGATCGCCGACGCCGCCCGGTGGACCACCACGGCGTCGCCCGCGAGGGGCCGCACGTCCAGCCAGCCGACGGCGGCGGGAAGGTCGGTGGAGGCCAGCCGGCGGGTCTGGCTCAGGGAGCGCACGGCGTGGTCGACGTCGACCCCCGAGTCCCACAGCGGGTACCACAGGGCGTCGGCCACGCGCGCGAGCTCGTCGGGCTTGTGGGTGCGCCCGTCGTGCACGAGGACGAGGTCCAGGTCCGACAGGGGGCCCGGCTCGCCGCGCCCCAGGCTGCCGACGGCGGCGAGCGCGAGGCCGGCCGGGTCGACGTCGGCGGTGGCGGCCTCGTACAGGGGCGTGAGGCGGTCGGTGACCAGCTGCTGCAGGGCGGTGCGGCGCGCGACGCCCGACCGGCCCGGGCCGGTCAGCCCGTCGGCCAGCGTGAGCAGGTCGGTGCGCAACGCCCCGACCGGGCCCCGCGCCCCCGTGGTGGGGGCGCGGGGCCCGGCCCGGGGCCCCGGGGCGGACGGCCCGGTGCGATGGGCGGGGCGGCGGGGGGGCCCGGGGGCACCCGGCCCCCCGCGTGCGCAGGCCGGTGCGCACCCCCCCCACCGGGCCCCGCGCCCCCGTGGGGGGGGCGCGGGACCCGGCCGGGTCCCCGAGGGCGTCGGGCACGGTCAGAGGGCCGCGTCGCCGTGCTCGCCGGTGCGCACGCGCACCACGTCGTCGAGCGAGGTGGTCCACACCTTGCCGTCGCCGATGCGTCCCGTCTGGGCCGCCTTCACGACGACGTCCACGACGGTCGTGGCGTCCCCGTCCGCGACGAGGACCTCGACGCGGACCTTGGGGACCAGGTCGACCGTGTACTCGGCGCCGCGGTAGACCTCGGTGTGCCCCTTCTGGCGGCCGTAGCCGCTGGCCTCGCTGACCGTCATGCCGCGGATGCCGGCGGCCTCGAGGGCGGACTTCACGTCGTCCAGGCGGTGGGGCTGGATGACTCCCGTGACGAGCTTCATGCGCGGATCTCCTTCGCGACCGAACCCTGCTGGATCGTCTCGTACGCCGTCTCGCTGTGCACCGCGAGGTCGATGCCGCCGACCTCGGCCTCCTCGGAGACCCGCCAGCCCATGACCGCCTTGAGGGCGAGCGCGATGACCGTCGTCAGGACGAGGGAGAACACGACCGCGATGACGGCGATGATCACCTGGACCGCGAGCTGGGAGAACCCGCCCCCGTAGAACAGGCCCGTGTCGGTGGCGAGGAAGCCGATGGAGACGGTGCCCCAGATGCCGGCGACGAGGTGGACGCCGACGACGTCGAGCGAGTCGTCGAAGCCGAGCTTGTACTTCAGGCCCACGGCGAGCGCGGACAGCACGCCGGCGACCGCACCGAGCAGGAGCGCACCGACGGGGCTCACCGAGCCGGCGGCCGGGGTGATCGCGACGAGACCCGCGACGACGCCGGAGGCGGCGCCGAGGGAGGTCGCGCTGCCGTCGCGGAGCTTCTCCGTGACGAGCCAGGCGAGCATCGCGGCGGCCGTGGCGGACGTCGTGTTGACCCAGGCCAGGCCCGCGGACTCGTTGGCGCCGAAGGCGGAGCCGGCGTTGAAGCCGAACCAGCCGAACCACAGCAGCGCCGCGCCCAGCATCACCATGGTGAGGTTGTGCGGTCGCATCGGCTCGGTACCGAAGCCCTTGCGCTTGCCGACCACGATCGCCAGCACCAGGGCCGCGGCGCCGGCGTTGATGTGCACCACGGTGCCGCCGGCGAAGTCGATCGGTGCGGCGATCCCGCCGAACGGACCGTCGGCGGACAGCAGGCCGCCGCCCCAGACCATGTGCGCCATCGGGAAGTAGACGACCGTCGCCCAGATCCCGGCGAAGACCATCCAGGTGCCGAACTTCACGCGGTCGGCGATGGCGCCGGAGATGAGCGCGACCGTGATGATCGCGAACGTGACCTGGAAGGCCACGTCGATGACCTGCGGGTAGTTGCCCAGCGGGCTCACCACCGCGTCACCCGCGGCGTCGAACAGCGTCCCGTCCAGGCCGAACTGGTCGAACGGGTTGCCGACGATCCCGCCGACGTCCGAGCCGTAGGACATCGACCAGCCCCACAGCACGTAGATCACGCCGACGACGCCGATGGCGCCGAACGACATCATCATCATGTTCAGCACCGACTTGCCGCGCACCATGCCGCCGTAGAACAGCGCCAGGGCGGGCGTCATGAGGAGCACGAGCGATGCCGACGTCAGCATCCACGCAGCGGCCCCGGTGTCCCATTCCATGGTGTTCTCCCCTCGCCAGCCCGGCGGCTGGTCGGGGACAACGCTCTCGGCGCGCGGTTTCGCCCGTGCTCAGGTTGCGTTACGGGGCGGTGACAAGCTCGCCGCACAGGTAAAGGTTGTGTTGCGGCGCCCGAGACGTCAGCCGAGCAGGCCGTCGACGAACTGCTCGGGGTCGAACGGCGCCAGGTCGTCCGGCCCCTCCCCCAGGCCGACGAGCTTGACCGGCACGCCGAGCTCGCGCTGCACGGCGACGACGATGCCGCCCCGGGCGGTGCCGTCGAGCTTGGTCAGCACGATGCCCGTGACGCCGGCGACCTCGCCGAACACCCGCGCCTGGTTGAGGCCGTTCTGGCCGGTCGTGGCGTCCAGCACGAGCAGGACCTCGGCGAGCGGCGCCTCCCGGGTGATGACGCGCGTGATCTTGCCCAGCTCGTCCATGAGGCCGGCCTTGTTCTGCAGGCGGCCGGCCGTGTCGACCAGCACGACGTCCGTCGCGTCGGTCTTGCCGCGCCGGACGGCGTCGAACGCGACCGCCGCGGGGTCGGCGCCGTCGCGGTCGGCGCGGACCGTCTCGACGCCCACCCGGGCGCCCCAGGTCTGCAGCTGGTCGGCGGCCGCGGCGCGGAACGTGTCGGCGGCGCCCAGCACCACGGTGCGGTCCTCGGCGACCAGCACGCGCGCGAGCTTGCCGACGGTCGTGGTCTTGCCCGTGCCGTTGACCCCCACGACCAGCACCACGGCGGGCAGGCGCGTGCCGTCGTCGCCGACGGGTCCGGTCGTGGCGACCTCCCGGTCGAGCGTCGGGTCGACGATCTTGAGCAGCTCCTCGCGCAGCAGCTCGCGCACCGCCCTCGGGTCGCGGACGCCGAGCACGCGCACCCGGGTGCGCAGCGCGTCGAGCAGCTCGTCGGCCGGCCCGGCGCCGATGTCCGCGAGCAGCAGCGTCTCCTCGAGCTCGTCCCAGTCGTCCTCGGTGAGGTGGTCGCGGGACAGCACGCTCAGCAGGCGCGCACCGAACGGGGAGCCCGACCGGGCGAGCCGGTCGCGGAGCCGGACCAGCCGGCCGGCCACCGGCTCCGGGGTCTCGAGCGCGGGCGCCGTCGGCCCGAGGACGTCCGGCTCGGCGACCTGCCCCGGGGCCTCGGCCTCCCCCACGCCGCCGTGCGGGGCGGGCGGCGCGAGGGTCGTCGTGTCCCCGCCGTCACGATCGAGCGGCCGCCGGCGCGAGCGCGGGACCAGGAGCGCGGCGCCGCCGCCCACCACGACGACGACACCGAGGAGGATCCAGAGCCAGAGCAGATCAGTCACGCGCACAGTCTCCCAGAACCGACCGCGGACCGCGGGCGCCTCACTCCGGCTTGCGGACGGTCCCCACGTGCCACGTGCTGCGGGCCTGCATGCGGGCGCGGTGCAGGGCCTCGGTGAGCTCCTCGGGGTCGACGTACCCCGGGGCGTCCTCGACCGTCGCGGCGAAGAACTCGTCCATCCCGGTCTCGACCGGGGCAGGAGCTGCCGCACGCCTGCGGCTCAGCCCGGAACGGAAGTCGCGCAGGAAGCGACGCAGGCCCGGGGCCTCCACGTCCTGTCCCTCACGACGCTCCATGACGTTCGCCACGAGAAAGACGACCGCGGCGAGCACGAGGGACCCGAGGACCCAGAAGACGAACGTGAGCATGGCGCTATTCTCCTGCCGCGTCGGCGGTCTCGCGCATCCGCTGGGAGATGACGGTCGTCACACCGTCGCCGCGCATGGTGACGCCGTACAGCGCGTCCGCGACCTCCATCGTGCGCTTCTGGTGGGTGATGACGATGAGCTGGGAGTCCTCCTGCAGCTCGCGGAAGATCTCGAGCAGCCGGCCCAGGTTGACGTCGTCCAGCGCGGCCTCGACCTCGTCCATGACGTAGAAAGGGCTGGGGCGGGCCTTGAAGATCGACACGAGGAACGCGACCGCGGTGAGGGACCGCTCGCCGCCGGACAGCAGCGACAGGCGCTTGACCTTCTTGCCCGCCGGCCGCGCCTCGACCTCGATGCCCGTCGTGAGGAGGTCCGCAGGGTCGGTGAGGACGAGCCGCCCCTCGCCCCCGGGGAACAGCCGGCCGAACACGCGCACGAACTGCTCCGCGGTGTCGCGGAACGCCTCGGCGAAGACCTGCTGCACCCGCTCGTCGATCTCGTCGACGATGTGCAGGAGGTCCTGCCGCGACTTCTTCAGGTCCGCGAGCTGCTCCGTGAGGAACTGGTGGCGCTCCTCGAGCGCGGCGAACTCCTCCAGCGCGAGCGGGTTCACCGCCCCGATGCGGGCGAGCGCCCGCTCGGCCGTCGCCAGCCGCTTCTCCTGCTCGGCCCGCACGTAGGGCACGGGCTGCGGGTCCGGCTCGTCGTCGGCCGCGTCCGCAGGGCGCGGCACGGGGACGTCACGGTGGGGGCCGAACTCCTCGACGAGGACGTCCGGGTCGCTGCCCAGCTCCTCGACCGCCCGTGCCTGCAGCTGCTCGAGCCGCGCCACCTGCTGGGCGCGCGCCACCTCGTCGCGGTGCGCGACGTCGGTGAGGTCCCGCAGCTGGCCCGCCAACCGGTCGGCGTCGGCCCGGACCACGTCGAGCTCCTGCTGGCGCGCGCCCCGCTCCTCGTCGGCCGCGGCGCGCTCGGACTGGGCGCGGTCCACGGAACGAGCGAGGACGGCGAGGGCCGCGCGCGCGTCGTCCCGCACCGAGGCGGCCGTGCGCGCCTCGGCCGCCCGCCGCACCGCCCGGCGCTCCGCCTTCTCGCGTGCGGCGCGCTCCTGCGCCGCCGCGCGTGCCAGCCCCTGCGCACGTCCGGCCACCGCCCTCGCGCGCTCCTCGCTGGTGCGCAGCTCCAGCCGCGCCTCGGTCTCCGCCCCGCGCGCCCGGGTGGCGCTCTCCTGCGCCGCGTCCCGCTCCGCCTGGGCCGCCGCGACCTGCTCCTGCGACTGGGCGGGCTCCGCCTCGGCGACCTCGAGCCGACGGACCAGCTCCGCCAGCTCCGCCTCGTCGGCCGTGCGCCGGTCGTGGGCCTGCGCGAGGGTGGCGCGGTGGCGCTCCGCCTCCGCCAGGGCGGAGCGGTGCGCCGCCCCGAGCGTCCCGAGCTGCTCCGCCACGGCAGCGAGCGCCGCGTCCGACTCGTGCAGCTGCGCGAGCGTCTCGTCGTGGGTCGCCTGCGCCGACTCCAGGCGCTCGCGCGCCCCGACCAGCTCGAACCGGCACCGCTCGCCGCGCGCCGCCGCGTCGGCGAGACCCTCCTTGGCCTCGTCGAGCGCCGAGGTGAGGTGCAGCACGCTCGGTGCCGCCGCAGAGCCGCCCCAGGCCCGGCCCGCCCCGAGCAGGTCGCCGGCGCGGGTGACGGCCACCACGCCCGGGGCCGACTGGACCAGCGCTCGTGCCTGCGCCAGGTCGTCCACCACGACGACGTCGCGCAGCAGGGTGCGCAGCGGGCCCGCCGCGGGGCCCGCCACGGTGACGACGTCGGTCGCCCGGCGTGCACCGTCCGGCAGGTCGACGTGGAGGGCGGCCGTGGCGTCCTCGACCCCGCCGCCGACGACGAGCCCGGCACGGCCCGCGTCGTCGTCCCGCAGCCGGCGCAGCGCGTCGACCGCCGCGTCGACGTCGCGGACGGCGACGGCGTCCGCGACCGGGCCGAGGGCTGCCGTCACGGCGTCCTCGTACCCCTGCTCGACGCCGAGCAGCGCGGCGACCGAGCCGAGCACCCCCGGCGCGGCGTCCGCGAGCAGCGCGCCCGCGCCGTCCTTGCGGTCCAGGCTCAGCTCGAGCGCCTCGACCCGCGCGCTCCAGGTGGCGCGGTCGCGCTCGGCCTCCGACGCGCGCGTCTCGAGGTCCTGCACCGCGGCCCGGGCCTCGGCGAGCGCCGTCGTCGCGTCCTCGTGCCGGGCGTCCAGGTCCTCCTCGCCCTCCTCGGCCCCGACCACCTGGACCTCGAGGGCGCCGAACTCGCGTGCCGCCTCCTCGGCCCGGCGCTCCGCCTCCGCGACGACCTCGCGCACCCGCTCCAGCTCGGCGTCGCCGGCCTCGACGCGGCTGCGCCGGGCGGCCACCTGTCCGGAGAGCCGGGCCAGGCCCTCGCGCCGGTCGGCCGCACCGCGGTGCAGCGTCGCGAGCTCGCGCTCCGCCGCGTCGGCCGCCTTCTCGGCGTCGGTGCGCGCCGCGACGACGCGTTCGACGGCGGCGCGGGCGAGCTCGACCTCGCGGGCCAGCTCGGCCTCCGTGGCACTGGCGCGCTCCGCCTGTGCCTCGAGGTCGGCGGGGTCCTGGCCGCGGTGCTCCGGCTCGGCGGCACCGAGCAGCCGCACCCGCTCGTCGGCCAGCGTCGCCAGGCCACCCAGCCGTTCGCGCAGCGCGGTCAGCGCGTGGAAGGCGTCGGCGGCACGGCTGACCTCCGCGACGGCACCCGAGGCCGCCACCTCCAGTCGTGCCAGGTGCGCGCGGGCCTGCTCCAGCCCCTGCTCGGTCTCCCGCTGCCGCTCGCGCAGCGCCGCCTCGTCGGCCCGCTCCTGCGCCATCTGCGCCGTGAGCTGGGCAAGGTCGTCCGCGAGGAGGCGCGACCGCGCGTCGCGCAGGTCGGCCTGCACCGTGCGGGCCCGGCGGGCCGCCTCCGCCTGTCGTCCCAGCGGCCCGAGCTGGCGCCGCAGCTCCGCGGTGAGGTCGGTGAGGCGGGCGAGGTTGCCCTGCATCGCGTCGAGCTTGCGCAGCGCCTTCTCCTTGCGCTTGCGGTGCTTGAGGACTCCCGCCGCCTCCTCGACGAAGCCGCGGCGGTCGTCCGGCGTGGCGCGCAGGACGGCGTCGAGCTGGCCCTGCCCCACCACGACGTGCATCTCACGACCGATGCCGGAGTCGCTCAGCAGCTCCTGGATGTCGAGCAGCCGGCACGAGCTGCCGTTGATCGCGTACTCCGACCCGCCGCTGCGGAACAGGGTCCGCGAGATCGTCACCTCGGTGTAGTCGATCGGGAGCGCGCCGTCGGTGTTGTCGATCGTGAGGGACACCTCGGCGCGGCCCAGCGGCGGCCGGCCGGCGGTGCCGGCGAAGATGACGTCCTCCATCTTGCCGCCGCGCAGCGACTTGGCACCCTGCTCCCCCATCACCCAGGAGAGCGCGTCGACCACGTTGGACTTGCCCGAACCGTTGGGCCCGACCACGCAGGTGATGCCCGGCTCGAGGCTCAGCGTCGTCGCCGAGGCGAACGACTTGAAGCCTCGGAGCGTGAGCGTCTTGAGGTGCACCCGGCGAGCCTAACCGCCGAGCACCGCGGATCCGCGGAACTCCGCCGGTCCCGCCCGCACCGGCGTCCCGCCGAGACGCATCGAGCGTGCTGACTTGGTCCTCAAACCGGCGG
>NZ_JBSHCR010000091.1:0-13397 GCF_053615895.1 Isoptericola sp. NPDC055881 | reverse complement strand
GGCGTCTGGCCCCGTTCGGGGGTCCGGACAGGGCCAGACGCCCGCTCACAGCTCCGGGGAGGTGGTCAGCCGTTGACCTTGGCGTACGCCGCCGAGTACTCCTCGATGATCTGGTCGAGCCCCTGGCTGCGGAGGCCCTCGATCACGGCGTCGTAGTCGGACATCTCGATCTGCCCGGTGATGTACTGGTTGTACGCGTCGTTGACCTGCTGCTCGATCGTCGACCACTGCCGGTCGAACGTGTCCGAGGACAGCGACTGCGCCGGGTTGATGACGACGTGGTCCTCGTTCTCGGCCATCAGCTCGTTCGCCTCGTCGACGTACGGCGAGGTGCTCTTGTACGTCACGACCTTCTCCGACGGGCGCGACGACGAGAACGGCTGCACCTCCTGCTCCCAGGCGGTCTCGTCCGTGATCGTGACGACGCCGTCGCCGTCGATCTTGTAGTGGGTGCCCTCGACGCCGTTGGTCATGAGGGCGAACGCGTCCTCGTCCATGAGCTTGTCGACGAAGGTGAGGACCTTCTTCAGCTCGGCCTCGGACTTCACCTCGGTCTTCGGGAAGGCGAGCCACCCGCCCATGCCGCCGCCGGTGTCGGTGAGGATCCGGTGCTCGACGTCGGCCGTGCGCATGTCGTTGATCAGGGCCCACTTCATGGGCGTCTTCGGGTCGGCGCTCTCGGCGAGGGCCTGGTAGTTCTTCGCCTCGAACAGGCCGGTGACGACGATGCCGCCCTTGCCCTGCGCGATCGCGTCCTGCTGGTTCGTCTTCTGCACGGTGACGAACTCCTGGTTGACGGCGCCTTCCTCGTACACGCCGCGGTACCACTCCATCGCCTGCTTGAAGGCGTCGGTCGTGAACGCGGGCACGACCTGGCCGTCGTCGGTGACCTCGAACTTGTCGCCGGCGCCGAAGTACCCGGTCAGCGACCGGAACCCGACGAGGAAGCTCTCCTCGCGGTCGATGAAGCCGGTGGTGTCCTTCTTGCCGTCGCCGTCCGGGTCGTCGTTGGTGAACGCCTCGGCGACCTTGGTGAGGTCCTCGATGGTGTGCGGCACCTCGAGGCCCAGGTTGTCCAGCCAGTCCTGGCGGACCAGCACGCCGTAGCGTGCCTTGATCTTCTGGAACGGCACGCCGTAGAGCTTGCCGTCGAGCTTCGCCGCCTCGAGCGTCTCGGGGTCGATCTTCGACAGGTTCGGGTAGTCGGCGAGGTACTTGTCGACGTCCCAGAACTGGCCGGAGGCGAGCGCCTGGCGCACCTGCGTGCTGTCCGTGACCGTGAGGGACACGATGTCGGCGAGCTTTCCGGAGGCGAGCGCCGAGTTGATCTTCTCCTCCTTGGAGGCGTCCGGGACCCACTGCATGTCGAACTTCTGGCCGGTGTACTCCTCCAGCGCCGACTCGATGACGCCGTCCTTCTCCGGCGTGGTCGGCGTGTGGAGCATCGCCATCCAGCTGATGGGTCCGTCGTCGGCCTCGGCCTCCTGGCCGGAACCGCCGTTGCCGCAGGCGGCGAGGGCGAGCGCGGCCACTGCCGCCGTCGCCGCGCCCCGCACGAGCATGCCTCTCCTCATGGTGTGACTCCTTCGTCTCATGCCACCTGCTCCGTCGCAGGTGCGTGGATGGAACTGCGGTCGGACGCGGCGGTACCCGGCTGGTCCGGGCCCTGCGTCAGGGGAAGGAAGACGATGCGGGTGACGACGCCGACGGCGCAGGCCGGGATCCCCACCCCGAACAGGACGAGCAGCGGCGACGCGAACTGCCACAGCAGCCACCCGGTCAGCCCGACGGCGGTGGTGCCGAGGATCGTCCAGTGCAGCGACCCGAAGCCGATCAGCAGGGCGCTGGCGAGCTGGCTTCCCACGGACGCGGCGTCGGTCGCGACCATCACCGGGTAGACGTAGGCGGCCGCGACGGCGAGCACCACGAGGGCGACGACGTTCAGCGCCTGCACGGTCCAGCTGGGGGCGCGGAACACGTTGGTGACGATGACCGCGCCGGCGCCCATCAGGACCCAGCTGACGATCATGGCGCGCCACGGCTGCTCCCGGACGCCGTCGACGAACGTGCGCGTGACGGGCGGGGTCCTGCCGTGCCGGAACCAGCCGTCGACGTACCGTGCGAGCGCGTAGGACGCGGGGCCGGCGCCGAACAGCCCGAGCCCGAGGACGGTCGTCGCGACCCAGAGCAGGTTGAGGTAGGCGAACCGGTAGGCGCCGGTCAGGAACGTGTTGATCCGGACGAAGCCCTCGAAGGAGAACATCAGTAGACGCCTTCTTCGCCGAACCGCTTCGCGAGCCGGTTCGCCATGACCACGAGGATCAGGCCGACGAGGCCCTTGAAGAGCCCGACGGCGGCCGCGTAGCTGAGCTGACCGTTCTCGATACCCGTGGTGTACACGTAGGTGTCGAAGATCTCGCCGACCGAGCGGTTCAGGGAGTTCATCACCAGGAACATGTGCTCGAAGCCGAGCTCCAGGAAGTCGCCGATGGCGAGGATGAACATCACGATGATCGTCGGGCGGATCGCCGGGAGCGTGATGTGCCAGGTCTGGCGCATCCGGCCTGCACCGTCCAGCTCGGCGGCCTCGTAGAGCTGCGTGTCGACCGCCGTCATCGCCGCCAGGTAGACGATCGTTCCCCAGCCGGCGCCCTTCCAGATCTCCTGCCCGACGTACAGCGGCCGCAGCCAGTCCGGGTCGGTGAGGAACGGGACCGGCTGGCCGCCCCACTCGACGATGAGGTTGTTCACCGCCCCGCCGTCCGTGGAGAGCAGCACGTAGAAGATCGACGCGACGATCACCCACGACATGAAGTGCGGCAGGTAGATGACCGTCTGGACGCTGCGCTGGAAGACCTTGGTGCGCACCTCGTTGAGAAGCAGCGCCAGGATGATCGGCACCGGGAACGAGAACACCAGGAGCAGGAGCGAGATCACCACGGTGTTGCGCAGCAGCATCAGGAACGTGTCCTCGGTGAAGAAGCGCACGAAGTGCTCGAACCCCACCCACGGGCTGCCGCCGATCCCGAGGAACGGCATGTAGTCCTGGAAGGCGATCACGAGCCCGCCCATGGGCGCGTACTTGAACACCAGGAAGTACAGGATCCCGGGCACGGCCATGAGGTAGAGGGCCTTGTGCTTCCACAGCGCCGACGCCCGCTTGCGGCGCGGGCCCGGCGGCGCGGAGGCGCGCACCGGCGCAGGATCCGGCGTCGCCGTCTTCGCGGCGGTGACGGCGCTCATCGCACCGTCCGCCCGTCGTTCGTCACAACCACCATCGGCGTGCCCTTCTGCTCATCGTCGAGCTGGTCGCGTTCCGTGGTGGAACGCGCCGGTAACCGGTTTCTCGGACGGTACCGGACGGGTACGGGGATCGGCAAGCGCCTTCCAACGATTGGCGACGAGATCGTGATCGACCGGCCTCCAGCAGCGCACCTGCGCGCCGCTCGGAGGCCCTCCCGCGAGGGAGCACGAGACCCCGCGAGGTAGCAGCAGGCCCCGCGAGGTAGCACCACCCACCGCGAGGTAGCACCGGGCCCTGCGAGGTAGCACCGGGCCCCGCGAGGTAGCACCACACACCGCGAGGTAGCACCAGGCCCCGCGAGGTAGCACCACACACCGCGAGGTAGTCCGACGGCGAGGCCACGCGGACCAAGCAGCAACTACCTCGGCGCGACCCCCACTACCTCGGCGCGACCCGAACTACCTCGCGAGGGTTGGTGCTACCTCGCGGGGGTTGGTGCTACCTCGGTGGGGTGGGCACTACCTCGCGGGGTGGGTGCGGGTGCGGGCGTAGGTGCGGACGCGGTGACGCAGGGCGCCCGGGCCGGACGACGTCGCCCAGGTGCCGTCGGAGACGAGGGTCCAGGTGGCGTCGACGACGGGCGCGAAGGCGTCGCCCTCGACACCGAGGTCGACCTCGGTGACGACGAGCCGGTCGGCGACCGGCAGCGTGGCGGCGTAGATCTCGCCCCCGCCCATCACCCAGACCTCGTCCCCGCCGGGAGCGGCGACCGCGAGCGCCAGGGCGGCGTCGATCGTGGGCGCGGCCAGGGCGCCGTCGTCCGACCAGCCGGGCTGCCGCGTCACGACGACGTTGGTGCGGCCGGGCAGCGGGCGGCGCGGCAGCGACTCCCAGGTGCGACGGCCCATGACCACCGGATGCCCGGCGGTGGTCGCCTTGAAGTGCGCGAAGTCCTCGGGCACGCGCCACGGGATGTCACCGGAGGCGCCGATGACGGGCCGGCCTGCGCCGTCGCGCGCCTGGGCCCAGATCAGTCCGATCACGACGGCGTCAGACGGCGACCGGGGCCTTGATGCCCGGGTGGTGCTGGTAGTCGTGCACCTCGATGTCCTCGAACGTGTAGTCGAAGATCGAGTCGCGCGGCGCGAGGCTCAGCGTGGGGTAGGGGTACGGGTCGCGGGCGAGCTGGGTGCGCACCTGCTCGGTGTGGTTGTCGTAGACGTGGCAGTCGCCGCCCGTCCAGACGAACTCGCCCACCTCGAGCCCGGTCTGCGCGGCGACCATGTGCGTCAGCAGCGCGTACGACGCGATGTTGAACGGCACCCCGAGGAACAGGTCCGCGGAGCGCTGGTAGAGCTGGCAGCTCAGCTTCCCGTCGGCCACGTAGAACTGGAACAGCAGGTGGCAGGGCGGCAGCGCCATGTCGGCGAGCTCGGCCACGTTCCACGCGCTGACGATGAGGCGGCGGGAGTCCGGGTTGACCTTGATCTGGTCGATGACGCCCGCGATCTGGTCCACGTGCTGCCCGTCCGGGGTCGGCCACGAGCGCCACTGCACGCCGTACACCGGGCCCAGCTCGCCCTCGGGCGACGCCCACTCGTCCCAGATCGTCACGCCGTGCTCCTGCAGCCAGCGCACGTTGGAGTCGCCGCGCAGGAACCACAGCAGCTCGTACGCCACGGACTTCAGGTGCACGCGCTTGGTGGTGATCAGCGGGAAGCCCTGCTGCAGGTCGTACCGCAGCTGCCGGCCGAACACGCTGCGCGTGCCCGTCCCGGTCCGGTCCTCCTTGTGCGTGCCGTGCTCCAGCACGTCGCGCAGGAGGTCCTCGTACGGGGTGGGGATCGCGGCCATGCGGAAACCCTACGACCCCGGAGCGGTCCGGCCCGTTTAGCGCGGCAGTTCCGGGTCAGGTCGGCAGTTCGAGCTGCCGACGTGATACCGAACTGCCGCGCGGACGTCGGGCGTCTCCGACGTCACACCTCGGGGCTGTCACGTCCCGCCCCGCTGCGCGGTCGAGGTGGTGAGAGCGCCCGACGGGCGCAGCACAGGAGGCAGTGATGCGACGCATCGTGATCGTCGGTGGCGGCTACGCAGGTTTCACGGCGGCCCGGGAGCTGGAGAAGGGGCTGCGACGCGAGCTGCGCCGCGGCGACGTCGGGCTGACGCTGGTCGACCCGCGCCCGTACATGACGTACCAGCCCTTCCTGCCGGAGGTGGTGGCGGGCTCGGTCGAGGCCCGGCACGCGGCGGTCGCGCACCGCAGCCACCTGCGCCGCACGCGGCTCGTCGACGGGTCGGTCGCGCGGATCGACCACGCGGCCCACGAGGTCCTCGTGCGCCCGGCCACGGGCGACCCGTACCGCCTGCCCTACGACACGGTCGTGGTGACGGCAGGCGCCGTGACCCGGGTGTTCCCCGTGCCCGGCGTGGCCGAGCACGCCATCGGGATGAAGCACGTCGAGGAGGCCGTCGCGGTCCGTGACCGGCTGCTCACGTCGTTCGACCGGGCGGCGAGCCTGCCCCGGGGCCCGGAGCGTGCCCGGCTCCTCACCGTGACGTTCGTCGGCGGCGGGTTCTCGGGGGTCGAGGCGTTCGCCGAGCTGCTGTCGCTGGCGCACGACCTGCTCCCCCGCTACCCGGAGCTCGACGCCACGGAGCTCCGCTTCCATCTCGTGGAGCGCAGCGGGCGGATCCTGCCGGAGGTGACCGAGCGCCCGGGCCGGTGGGTCGTGGAGCAGCTCGAGCGGCGGGGCGCCCACGTGCACCTCGGCACCGCGCTGGAGTCGGCGACGGGCGGCATCGTCACCCTCTCGTCGGGCGAGTCGTTCGCCTCCGGCCTGCTGGTGTGGACGGCGGGCAACGCCGCGAACCCCGTGGTCGCGACGCACACCGACCTCCCCGTCGACGCCCGCGGGTACGTCGTCGTGCGGCCGGACCTGCGGGTCGGCACGGACGACGCGCCCGTGCCGGACGCCTGGGCCGCGGGCGACGGCGCGGCGGTACCGGACCTCGCGGTGCCGCGCCCGGGGGCGCTCGCCGTCCCGAACGCGCAGCACGCGGTGCGGCAGGGGCGGCGCCTGGCGCGCAACCTCGTCGCGTCGCTCCGCGGTCGGCCCACCCGGCCCTACGTGCACGGCAGCCTGGGCGTGATCGCGACGCTCGGCCTGGGTGCGGGGATCTTCCAGTACCGCCGGGTCGTGGTGCGCGGCCGCCTCGCCTGGCTGATGCACCGCGGGTACCACGTGCTCGCCATCCCCACCTGGGAGCGCAAGGTCCGGGTCCTCGCGGTCTGGCTCACCGCCGGCCTGTTCGGGCGCGACGTCGTCTCGCTCTCGGCGGTGCAGACACCGCGCGCAGCGTTCACCGCCGCGACCACCCCGCGCGACGACGTGCGCCTCCCCGTCGCCTGACCGGACGCCGCCGCGGGCTAGCCCGCGGCGGCGTAGTGCGTCAGCTTGTCCGGGTTGACCTGCACGTACACGTGCTCGACCCGGCCCCCGACGACGTCGAGCGCCACGAGCGCGAACGGCGCGCCGTCCCGGTCGACGACGAGCGCGGGCAGGCCGTTGGCCTCGACGGCGCGCACCTGCCCGGCGTTCCAGTACTTGCGCCACACGTTGTCGAAGAAGAGGGACACGCGCTCGAGCCCGACCAGCTCGACCCGCGCGGCGTGCACCCGGCCCCCGCCGTCGGGGCGGGCGACGACGTCGTCCGCGAGGTAGCGCTCGAACCGGGCGAGGTCGCCCTCGTGCGCGGCGGCGACGAACTCGTCGAGCAGGCGACGGTGCTCGCCAGGGTCCACGGGCACGGCCTCACGCGTGCCGAGCCGCTCGCGGGCCCGGCGGGCGAGCTGGCGGGCGTTCGCCTCGGAGAGGTCGAGGATCTCGGCCACCCGGCGGTGGGGGTACCCGAACGCCTCCCGCAGGACGTAGACGGCGCGTTCGAGCGGCGTGAGGCGTTCCATGAGGAGCAGCGTGGCCAGCTCGAGCGCCTCGGCGCGCTCGGCACCCAGCGCCGGGTCGTCGGAGGTGTCGACGGGCTCGGGCAGCCACGGCCCGACGTACGTCTCGCGCCGCGCGCGGGCCGACGTCGCCGCGTTGACCGCCAGCCGGGTCGTGACCGTGGTGAGGAACGCTGCCGGGTTGCGCACCGCGTCACGGTCGGTGCCCTGCCAGCGGACCCACGCCTCCTGCACCACGTCCTCGGCCTCCGCCACGCTGCCGAGCATGCGGTAGGCGATGCCGAACAGCTGCGGGCGGACGGCGAGGAACGCGTCGAGCGCCCCGGCCCCCTCGGTCTCGTCGAGGGTGCCGGGGCGCTCGGGCGCGGTGGGGCGCGACGTCATGCGGTCACGCTACGCCCGGCCCGACCCGCGCGGGAGGGGTGCGGCACCGGTCATTCGGCCGGTCGGGCCGCGGCGAAGTCCGCCCAGGTCACGGCCCCGATCCGGGCCTCGCCCTGCGGCACGATCGAGTCCTCCACGAGCACCGCGCCGAAGTACGGCGCGGCCGGGTCGGCCACCACCTCGCGGTCGTCGCCGCCGGCGGCCAGCACCCCGCGGATGAACTCGTCGAAGCGCACCCGCTGCGGCCCGGCGACGTCGACCGTGCCACCGCCCGGCTCCGCCGCGGCCGCCTCGGCGACGAACCGTGCCACGTCCGCCGAGGCGACGGGCTGGAACGCCACCGGCGGGAGGCGCACGGCCCCGTCGACCGTCGCGCCGTCCGCGATGCGCGACCCGAACTCGAAGAACTGCGTGGCCCGCACGACCGACCACGGGACGCCGCCGCCGTGCACCAGCTCCTCCTGCGCCACCTTGGCGCGCAGGTAGCCCGAGGCCGGGTTCCGGTCGGCGCCGACGATCGACAGCACCACGTGGTGCCGCACGCCGGCCCTGCGCTCGGCGTCGAGCAGCGTGCGCGTCGACGTCGTGAAGAAGCGCAGCACGTCCTCGTCGGCGAACGACGGCGAGTTCGACACGTCCACGACGACGTCCGCGCCGGCGAGCGCCGCGTCGACGCCCTTGCCGGTCACGGTGTCGACGCCGGTGCTCGGCGCGGCCGCGACGGCCTCGTGCCCCGCCCCGGTGAGGTGTGCGATGACCTGCTTCCCGATGAGACCTGTCCCACCGACGACCACGATCCTCATGCGTCTGTCCTCTCTGCGGTGCGCGGCCCGGTGGCCGCCCGACACCCTCTCGACCGGGCGCGCGGGCGGTCCGTGACACCGGCGGCGCCGACGTGACCCAGATCACGTCGCGCCGGCCTCCTGGAATCGGCGGGCACCTGCGCACGTTCTCCTCGCGACACCCGGACGTGCATCGACCTGCAGTGGGAGGATCGCCTCATGACGGACCAGAGCACCACGCCCGACATCGCCGCCGACGACGCGGCCCCCGTGACCCCGTCGCCCACCGACCCGCTGTGGGTGGAGCGCACCGGCACCCGGACGTACCGCGGCTTCTCGGCCCGGGGTGCGACGGTCGAGGTCGGACCGGTCGAGGCGGGCGCCGTGTTCACGCCCGGCGAGCTCCTGAAGATCGCCCTCGCGGCGTGCGCGGGCATGAGCAGCGACACGAAGTTCGCCCGCGTGCTCGGCGACGCGTACGAGGCCGTGATCCGCGTCGAGGACGCCAAGGACATGGCGGAGGACCGCTACCCGGTGCTGACGGAGCGCTTCGAGATCGACCTCTCGGGGCTCGACGAGGCCGCGCGGAACAAGACGCTGCTGCTGGCGCAGCGCTCGATCGACCGCGCCTGCACCGTGGGCCGCACCCTCAAGGCGGGCGCCCTGGTGCCCCCGGCCGTCTTCGAGCCGCCGGCGGACCACGCGGCGGAAGCGGCATCATGACCGGCACGGGCGGGGGCGTCGTCCCGCACGAGGAGCGCGGGGGCGACGTCGTCGAGCCCGGCGACGAGGCGTCGCGCCGCGAGGAGTGGGCCCAGTACCGGTCGACGCCGGTGCTCGACGCACTCCTCGACAAGGCGGTGACCATCCCGTCCGCGGCGATCCACAAGCACGTCGACCGGCTGCGCGCGCGCAACCCGGAGGCGGACCCGGCCGGGGTCGTGCGCATCCTGGAGAAGGAGTACCTCGCCCTCCTGGCCACCGCGGGCGGCGCCGTCGGCGCGGCGGCGGCCGCCCCGACCGTGGGCACGGCCGCGGCGACGGCCCTCACCACGGGCGACGTCGCCACCTTCTTCGCGTCCTCCGCGGCGTTCGCGCTGGCCGTGGCCGACGTGCACGGCATCGAGATCGACGACGTGCCCCGCCGCCGCGCCCTGCTCCTGGCCACCGTGCTCGGCGACCGGGGCGCTCGCGACGTCGAGCGCGCGATCGGCGGCTCGACCGTCGCGTGGGGCAAGGTGCTGCTCACGTCCATGCCGCAGACGACGATCAAGCGGGTCAACCGCACCCTCGCCCGCCAGTTCCTCAGGCGGCAGGTGGCCAAGCAGGGTTCGCTCGCGCTCGGCCGGCTGCTGCCGTTCGGCGTCGGGGTCGTCGTAGGCGTCGCAGGTGGCCGCGCGCTCGGGCACGGCGTGGTCGGGCAGTCACGGCGCGCGTTCGGTCCTCCGCCCGACCACTTCCCGCGTGTCGTGGAGGCGGCGCTCCCGCCCGGGGCCGAGGTCCCCGGGCTGCGCGCGGTCGAGGGGTCCGGCCGCCGCACGTCGCCGAGCCGGTGGCTGCCGCACCGACGACGCAAGAACGACGCCTCGTGACGGGCCGGGTCCACCGCGTCGAGGTGGCGCGCGTCGTGCCGGTCGAGGCGTCGGTCGCCTACGCCTGGGTGGCCGACCTGCGCACGCACCCCCGCTGGATCGTCGCCACGCGGCTCGACGGCCCCGCCGGGGCCGGCCCGGAGATCGGCGACCGGTACACGATGGCCAGCGGTCCCGGCGTGCGCCGCGACCCGGGCTCCGGCCTCGGCCGCCTGGTCGTCCTGGACCGCATGATCGTGGAGCAGCTCGACCGTCCGTCGACGTCCGCGGCGCGCGTGGGCCGCACGCGGATGCGCAAGCTCGGCCCGGTCCTGCTCGGCACCGCCGGGTTCGACGTCGTGCCGATGGACGAGCAGCGGTGCCGCGTCGTGTGGTGGGAGGAGGCGTACCTCGCCGGCCCCTTCCCCCGCGCGGTCATCGACCCGCTGGTCGGCCTGGCCCTGCGCGGCTTCATGCAGCTCTCGCTGGCTCGGCTCGGCCGGGTCCTCGGGCGCACGCCGGGCCGGGGCGACTGACCTCGCCCCGCCCGGCCTGACCCGGACGGGACCGGACTGGCCTGTGGAACGCCCTGCCGCCCGCCCGCGGTCGGCCGGTACAGTCCGTGGGGTGAGCACCGAGCCGTCCTCCGCGCCGTCCTCCGCGCCGTCGTCCACCACCTCGCCCACCCCGGCCCCTGAGCACGCACACGGGCGGACCAGCGAGGCGACCGCCAGGCTCGACGACCTGCGTCGTGCGTACGCGGACCTGCAGGCGCGCGGCCTGAAGCTCGACCTCACGCGCGGCAAGCCGTCGGCCGAGCAGCTCGACCTCGCCGAACCGCTGCTGGACCTGCCCGGCGCAGGGCACCACACGGCCGAGGGCGGCGCGGACACCCGCAACTACGGCGGGCTCGCCGGCCTCCCCGAGCTGCGCCGCATCTTCGCCGAGCTGCTCGGCGTGCCGACGGACCAGCTCCTCGCCCAGGGGAACGCGTCGCTCACCCTGATGTACGACACCGTGGTGCAGGCCCTGCTGTTCGGCGTGCCCGGGTCGGAGCGACCGTGGTCGCGCGAGGAGCAGATCACCTTCGTGTGCCCGGTGCCGGGCTACGACCGGCACTTCGCGATCTGCGAGGAGCTGGGGATCCGCATGGTCACCGTGCCCATGACCCCCGACGGGCCGGACGCCGAGGCGGTGGCGGCCCTGGTCGCCGACGACCCCACCGTCAAGGGCCTGTGGGCGGTGCCGACCTATGCGAACCCGGACGGCTCCGTCGTCTCCGAGGCGGTCGCCCGGCGCCTGGTGTCGATGCCGACCGCGGCGCCCGACTTCCGCATCTTCTGGGACAACGCGTACGCCGTCCACCACCTCACGGAGCACGAGGCGAAGTCGGCGAACGCGATCGACCTCGCCGCCGAGGCCGGCAACCCGGACCGCGTCCTCATGTACGCGTCGACGTCGAAGATCACCTTCGCCGGCTCCGGGGTCGCGTTCTTCGCGTCCTCGCCCGCCAACGTCGCGTGGTTCACCCGGCACCTCGGCATCCGCTCCATCGGCCCCGACAAGGTCAACCACCTGCGGCACGCGATGTTCTTCGGCGACGCCGAGGGCGTGCGGGCCCACATGCGCAAGCACCGCGAGATCCTCGCGCCGAAGTTCCGTGCCGTCGTCGACATCCTCGACGAGCGCCTGGGCGACTCGGGCGTCGCGACCTGGACGCGGCCCGACGGCGGGTACTTCGTGTCGGTCGACGTCGTCCCGGGCACCGCGTCGCGCGTCGTGCAGCTCGCGAAGGAGGCGGGCATCGCCCTGACCCCCGCTGGCGCGACGTTCCCGTACGGCCGCGACCCGCAGGACCGGAACATCCGGCTCGCGCCGTCGATGCCGCCGCTGGACGAGGTGCGCGTCGCGATGGACGGCGTGGCGACCTGCGTGCTGCTCGCTGCCGCGGAGGCTGCCGCAGCCGCCTGACCTGTGTGGCGAGCGCCACCTCGGGGGCGGGGCTCACAGGATCTTCGCGGTTCCTCACGGACGGGGTCACGACGAGCCGCTGCGACGTGCACACGCCCGGCCTAGGCTGCTGGGGACGCCCGCGGCAGACGCCGGAGCCCGCGGCGCGCGGCCCTGGAGCCGGCGGGTGCGGCGGGTGTCGACCGACGCCCCCGACCCTGGACCCGACACTTCGTGACCTCCTCCCCCCGCACCCCCGCCCCGAGCGCTCCTGCCGACGAGCCGCGCGCCGAGGCGCCCAAGGCCCGGCTGTCGCTCACGCAGGTCGCGGCGAGCGCGCTGGCCGCGGTGAGCGCCACGGTCCTCATGTCGTTCTTCGGTGTCGCCGGGACGATCATCGGCGCCGGCCTCGCGAGCGTCGTCACCGTCATCGGCAACTTCCTCTACACGCGGTCGATCGAGAAGACGCACGAGCAGCTCAAGCCCGTCGTCACGCAGCTCGCGTCCAAGTCCCGGCGGACCACCGAGACCGCGCACGGCACCGTCGTGACCGTGGCAGACACCGCCGTCGCGACGTCGGGCGAGACGGCCGCGACCGCGGCGCTGGCCGTGGGCCCTCCCGGCGACACCGACGACGACCCGTTCGACGACGCCGTCCCGGGGGAGGACACCCCGGGCGACGAGGCCGCCGACGCACCGGACGACGCACCGGACGACGAGGAGCCGCGCAACGCGTGGCTGCGCTTCGTCGAGAAGCACGGCACCAAGAAGGTGCTCGCGGTCTCCGCGGCGGCGCTGTTCGTCGTCGTCATGGGCGTGGTGCTGGTGATCGAGCTCGCGATCGGCAAGCCGCTCTCCGACGCGGTCCGCGGCCAGGAGGGCTCGGGCACGAGCATCAGCCGCACCACCACCGACTCCGGGGGCTCCACCCCCGAGCCGACGCCGAGCAGCCCCGCCGAGGACCCGGCGAACGTGCCCGACGACGACCAGGGCACCGGCGGCTCGACGACGGGCACGACCGACGAGCCCACCACCGACGGCTCCACGGACGCGCCGACCGACGAGCCCTCGACCAACCCCAGCGACGGCACCGACTCCGGCACCGACCCCACGACGGGCGGCGGCACCGACGACGGGACCGACACCGGCACGGACGGCACCGACGGGGGTTCGGACTCCGGCGGGTCGACCGGCGGCGGCACCACCGGCGGCGGGACCGACACCGGGGACGGGACCGACACCGGCAGCGGAGCGGACACGGGCACCGGCTCAGGCACGTCCGACGCCGAACCCGGCACCGGCACGGGCACCGGCTCGTCGTCGGGCGGCACGTCGTCGGGCGGCTCCGCCCAGGACGGCGCGAGCACGCCGACCCCGACGCCCGCCTCCTGACCCGCCCGCCGCCGACAGCCGAACAGGCGGTTGTGCACGCGGCGGGCGTGCCAGGCGGGGCCCACCCGGGGCTAAAAAAAAAAAACAACCCCCCAAACCCCCCAACAAAA
>NZ_JBSHCR010000090.1:0-13651 GCF_053615895.1 Isoptericola sp. NPDC055881 | reverse complement strand
GTGCCGAGGTAGTGGACTACCTCGGCACCTCTCGTGCTACCTCGGCAGCTCGGGAACTACCTCGGCAGCTCGGGAACTACCTCGGCAGCTTGGGGACTACCTCGGCAGCTTGGGGACTACCTCGGCAGCTCGGGAACTACCTCGGCAGGCGGGTCAGAGCGGCGTGACGGTGCCGCGGAAGTGCTGGCGGCCGCGCGCGCCGTTCCATCCGACGTATGCGAACCCGCTCGTGTCGCCGCCCGGGGCTGCCTGGGCGTCCTGGGCACCCGGGGCACCCGGGGCACCTGCGGCGTCCGGGGTGACGGCCACGTCGACGGTGCCCGGGAGGAGCACGGGCGACGCGAACTCGACGGTCCACCGGTAGGCGTCCCCGCGGGCGTGCCCGACGTCGGCCAGCGCGCGGGCGGCGGTGTACATGCCGTGCGCGATGGCACGCGGGAACCCGAACGCCTTGGCGGACAGGGCCGACAGGTGGATCGGGTTGCGGTCGCCGGACACCGCGCCGTAGGCACGACCGGTGCCAGGACCGAGGGCCCAGCGGCCGGTGGGCAGCGGCGGCGTCCAGGTGCCCGCGGGGGCGCGGTCCTCCGCGCCGTCCGCCTCCTCGGGGGCGGCGGCGTCCGACGCCTCCGCCTCGGCCGTCCACGGCAGGTGGAAGCCCTTTGCGAGATACGTCGAGACGCCGCGCCACACGGGCGCGCTCGCGGGGTCGTCCTGGCGCCGCACCTCGGCCACCAGGTCCACCTGCACACCTCGCTTGTGGGGGCGCAGGTTCTCGGCCCACGCACGCACCTCGAGCACGTCACCGAGGGTCACGGGTCCTCGCAGCACGACGTCGTTCGCGAGGTGCACCATGCCCAGGAGCGGCAGCGGGAAGTCGCCGCGGACCATGACCGCCGTCGCCAGCGGGAAGGCGAGCACGTGCAGGTAGCCCGCGGGCAGCACGTCGGTCACCGGCTCGTGCAGCAGCCGCTGGTAGTCGTGCAGGTGGTGGGCGAGGTCGGCCGTCGGCACCCCGGTGACGCGGTAGACGACGTCGGGCAGCGTGAGGGCGGGCTCCTCGCCGCCGCCGTCGCCGGACCGTCCCTGGCCGATGACGGGCAGCCCCGGCATCGCACGCCCGGCGGCGATGCGTCCGGACGCGGCGGCCCCGCGCGCGTAGAGGCCGCCGAGCGCCGGCAGGGTCGGCAGGGTCTCCACGCGCAGCGGCTCGCCGGCGCTGGTGGCCGGCGCGGCCGCCGTCACCGCCCCACCAGGTTCTGCCCGCACACGCGCAGCACCTGCCCGTTGACGCCTGCCGCCGCGGGGGAGCACAGGAACGCGATCGCCTCGGCGACGTCGACCGGCTGCCCGCCCTGCTGCAGCGACGACACCCGGCGCGCCACCTCGCGGGTGGCGAGCGGGATCGACGCCGTCATCTCGGTCTCGATGAAGCCCGGCGCCACCGCGTTCGCCGTGCCGCCCCGGGCGGCGACCAGCGGCGCGGTGGCGCGCGTGTGCCCGATGACGCCCGCCTTGGAGAACGCGTAGTTGGTCTGGCCCTTGTTGCCGGCGATGCCGGAGGTCGAGGCGAGCGAGACGATCCGCAGGCCGTCCACGCCGTCGTCGCCGTCGCTGCCCAGCAGCTGGTCGTTGATCCGCAGCTGCGCCTCGAGGTTGACGGCGATCACCGCGTCCCACTGCGCCGGCTTCATGTTGGCGAGCAGCTTGTCGCGCAGGATCCCCGCGTTGTGCACCACGATGTCGAGCCCGCCGTGCCGGGTGCGCGCGTGCTCGAGGATGCGGCGGCCCGCGTCCTGCGCCGTGACGTCGAGCTGGAGCGTGGTGCCGCCCACGGCGTTCGCGGTGCGGGCCAGCCCTTCGCCGGCGGCGGGGACGTCCACGCACACGACGGTGGCGCCGTCGCGGGCCAGCGTCTTCGCGATCGCGGCACCGATGCCCCGCGCCGCGCCGGTGACCACGGCGACCTTCCCGGCCAGCGGGCGGTCCCAGTCGCCGGGCAGGTCGGCCTGCGCCGGCCCGACGGGCAGCAGCTGCCCGTCCACGTACGCCGAGCGGGCGGAGAGGAAGAAGCGCAGCGTCGCGAGGGCCGACGGGGCGTCGACGGCAGCGCCGTCGGTGAGCACGACGCCGTTGCCGGTGGCGCCTGCGCGCAGCTCCTTGGCGAGCGAGCGCAGGAAGCCGTCCACCCCGTTGCGGGCGGCGGCGAGCGCGGGCGCGTCGCCGGCGGCGGCCTCGCGGGACACGGTCACCACGCGGCCGTTGGTGGCGAGGCGGCGCAGCACCGACCCGACGGAGAGGACCGCCTCGGAGACGTCGGTGGGCCGGGCGGACCCGGTGAGCACGAGGAGGACGGCGCCCCAGCGGGCGTCGTCGGAGGGCTGGCGCCGCACGTCGAGGCCCCAGCCCAGGAGCTCCTTGGCGAGGAGGTCGGCGTCGCCGGTGGAGGCGGCGTCGGAGACGACGAGCACGGGGCCGACGGTCAGCGGGTCGCCCGCGCGAAAGCGCCGCAGCACGGCGGGCCGCGGCAGGCCCAGCTTGGTGGCGAGCGTCTTCGTGAAGCCCGAGTTGACGGCCTTGGTGTAGGAGTCGGTCACGGGGTCCCCTCTCAGACGGACTCGACGACGGCGGTGGCGCCGAGGCCGCCCGCGGCGCAGATGGAGATGAGGGCGCGGGCCGGCTTGCCGGTCTCCGCGGCCTTCGCTGCGACCAGCTTCGCCGCGGTGGCGAGGATGCGCCCGCCGGTGGCGGCGAACGGGTGTCCCGCGGCGAGCGAGGAGCCGTTGACGTTGAGCCGGTCGCGGTCGATGCTCCCGAGCGGCTCGTCGAGCCCGAGCTCGGCCTTGCAGTAGTCGGGGTCCTCCCAGGCGGCGAGCGTCGTGAGGACGGTCGACGCGAACGCCTCGTGGATCTCGTAGAAGTCGAAGTCGTCCAGCGCGAGCCCGTTGCGGGCGAGCAGGCGCGGCACGGCGTGCACGGGCGCCATGAGCAGCCCGTCGTGGCCGTGCACGAAGTCGACGGCCGCGGTCTCCGCGTCGACGAGGCGGGCGAGGACCGGCAGGTCGCGCTCGGCGGCCCACTCGGCGGACGACAGCAGCACGGTGGAGGCGCCGTCGGTCAGGGGGGTGGAGTTGCCGGCGGTCATCGTGGGCTCGGCGGGCTCGGCCAGACCGCGGCCGAAGACCGGCTTGAGCCCGGCGAGCTTCTCCAGCGAGGTGTCGGCGCGCAGGTTGTCGTCGCGGGTCAGGCCACGGAACGGCGTGACGAGGTCGTCGAAGAAGCCCGCGTCCCACGCGGCGGCGAGGTGCTGGTGGCTGGCGAGGGCGATCTCGTCCTGCGCGGCCCGGGAGATGCCCCAGCGCGCCGTCGTGATCGCCTGGTGCTCGCCCATCGACAGGCCGGTGCGCGGCTCGTCGGTGGCGGGGGTGAGCGGCTTGAGGTCGGAGGGGCGGACCTTCGCGAAGGCCTTGAGGCGGGCCTGGAGCGTCTTCGCGTGCGAGGCGTCGAGCAGCGCGCGGCGCAGTCCCTCGCTCACCGCGACGGGGGCGTCGGAGATGGTGTCCGTGCCCCCGGCGATGCCGGACTCGATCTGGCCGAGGCGGATCTTGTTGGCCACGGTGATGGCGGCCTCGAGGCCGGTGGCGCAGGCCTGCTGGAGGTCGAAGGCGGGCGTCTGGGGGGACAGCGAGGAGCCGAGGACGGACTCGCGCACGAGGTTGAAGTCGCGGGAGTGCTTGAGCACGGCGCCGCCGACGACCTCGCCGATGCGCTCGCCCTGGAGGCCGAAGCGCGCGACGAGCCCTTCGAGGGCGGCGGTGAACATCTCCTGGTTGGAGGCGTCGGCGTACTTCTTCCCGGCCCGCGAGAACGGGATGCGGTTGCCGCCCACGATCACGGCGTCCCGCACGGTCGGCTTCGCGGCACGGGGGGTCCGGGACGTGCTCGGGGAGGAGCCGTCGGACGGCTTGCGTGTAGCCACAGGTAGATCCTTCACTCCGTCGGTCAGGTAGGACTCACAGTACCTGATACTCTCAGTCCCGTGAGACGAGTCACAAGGTGCGGCCGATGACGGCCGCAGAACAGCTCGACGCCCGCTCGAACCCGGATTCTCGACCGGCCCTCGACGGTCGGTCGACCCGGTGGGACGACCATCGTGCCGCGCGACGGGCCCAGCTCGTCAATGCGGCGCGCAAGGCCGTCCACCGCGGGGGGCCAGGGGTCTCCATGGACGAGATCGCCGGCGAGGCGGGCACGTCCAAGTCGATCGTCTACCGGTACTTCGAGGACAAGGCAGGGTTGCGGCTCGCCGTGGCCGCGCACGTCGTCGCGACGATGCACGACGCCCTCCGCGAGGCAGCCGAGGCGGCGCCGACGCCGCACGCCGCGCTGCGCGCGATGGTCCGCGTGTACCTCGAGATGATCGAGCACTCGCCCAACGTCTACTGGTTCGTGACGCGCACCGCCATCGGCGGCAACGAGCCTGCCCCCGGGGCCGCCGGCACCGGGCAGGCCGAGGCGCTGGGTGCGTACCTCGACTCCGTCATCGAGCTGGTCGCCGAACCGTTCGCGCGCGCCGTCCACGTCGCTCCGGCGCTCGCGGCGGCGTGGGCGGCCGGTGCCGTCGGCTTCGTCCGCGGCGCCGGCGAGTGGTGGCTCGGTCACGACGGCGCCGGCCGCCTCACCCGGGAGGAGCTCACCGAGCAGGTGACCCTGTGGCTGTGGACCGGCCCCGTCGGCGTCCTCCACCACGAGGGCGCGCCGCCTCTCGCGACCTCTCCGACCCCCGACACCGCACAACCGCAGGAGCACCGATGACCACGACGTCCGACCGTCCCGTGACGCACGCGCCCGCCGCGCACCAGGGGTCCGCAGGCAAGCCGACGCCCCGCGTCGACGTCGCGGGCCTGTCCGAGCAGCTGCTCGGCCGGTGGCCGGAGTGGCGCCGCCACGCCCGCGCCCGCTCGACCGACCCGACCTTCTGGAAGGACGAGTCGCTGTCGATGGCGGAGCACCGCGAGCGGGTGCTCGAGCAGATGCGCCTCCTCGCGAACGCGGACGAGAAGCACCAGGTGTGGCTGGCGTTCCCCGAGCGGCTCGGCGGCGGCGACTCGCCGGGCGCCAACCTGGCGGGCTTCGAGGAGCTCGTGGTGGCCGACCCGTCGCTGCAGATCAAGGCGGGCGTCCAGTGGGGCCTGTTCGCCTCGGCGATCCTGCACCTCGGGACGCCGGAGCAGCAGGACCGCCTGCTGCCCGGGGCGATGGACCTCTCGGTGCCGGGCGCGTTCGCGATGACGGAGATCGGGCACGGCTCGGACGTCGCGTCGGTCGCCACGACGGCCACGTACGACCCTGAGACGGAGGAGTTCGTCATCCACACGCCGTTCCGCGCGGCGTGGAAGGAGTACCTGGGCAACGCGGCCGCGCACGCCACGGCGGCGACCGTCTTCGCGCAGCTGGTCACGAACGGCGTCAACCACGGCGTGCACTGCTTCTACGTCCCGGTCCGCGACCCGGAGACCATGGAGTTCCTCCCCGGCATCAGCGGGCACGACGACGGGCTCAAGGGCGGCCTGCGCGGCGTGGACAACGGTCGCCTGGCGTTCGACCACGTGCGCGTCCCCCGGACGGACCTGCTGGCCCGCTACGGCGCCGTCGCCGCGGACGGCACGTACTCGTCGTCGATCGACAGCCCCGGTCGCCGCTTCTTCACCATGCTCGGCTCGCTGGTGCAGGGACGCGTCTCGCTGGACGGCGCGGCCTCCACGGCGTCCAAGCTCGGGCTCGCCATCGCCGTGCGGTACGGCGCGGAGCGCCGCCAGTTCACGTCGGCGTCGCCGATCGAGGAGACGGTGCTGCTCGACTACGCGACGCACCGCCGCCGCCTGTTCCCGCGCATCGCCGAGACGTACGCGACGCACTTCGCGCACGACCGCCTGCTCGACCTGTTCGACGACGTGTTCTCCGGGGCGAAGGACACCCCCGAGCACCGCGAGGACCTGGAGACGATGGCGGCGGCGCTCAAGGCGACGTCGACGACGTTCGCGCTCGAGACGCTGCAGGAGGCGCGCGTCGCGTGCGGCGGCGCCGGGTTCATCACCGAGAACCGCATCACGAGCCTGCACCACGACCTGGACGTGTACGCCACGTTCGAGGGCGACAACACGGTGCTGCTGCAGCTCGTCGCCAAGCGCCTCGTGGGCGACTACGCGAAGGCCCTCAAGGGCGCCACGTCGACGCCGGCGGGCATCGCGCGGTTCGTGGTCGACCGCGCCGCGGACACCGCGCTGCACCGCACCGGGCTGCGCCGGGCCGGCCAGGCCATCGCGGACGCGGGCGACCCGCGCCGTGCCGCCGGGCACCTGCGCGACGCCGAGACCCAGCGCGAGCTGCTCGCCGACCGCGTCGCGACGATCGTCGAGGAGGTCGCCATGGCCCTGCGCCCCGCGCAGAAGGCCGACCCGGTGACCGCCGCGCGGATCTTCGACGAGAACCAGGTGCAGCTCCTCGAGGCGGCCCGGGCGCACGCGGACCTGCTGCGCTGGTCGGCGTTCACCGACGCGCTGGAGCAGGTCGAGGACCCGGGCACCCGCCGGGTCATGACCTGGGTGCGGGACGTCTTCGGGCTCACCCTGATCGAGCGCAACCTCGCCTGGTACCTGATCCACGGGCGTCTGTCGGCGCAGCGCGCGCGCACGGTGACCTCGTACGTCGACCGCCTGCTCGACCGCCTGCGCCCGCACGCCGTCGACCTGGTCGACGCGTGGGGCTACGGGCAGGAGCACCTGCGGGCCGTGATCGCGTCGGGCATCGAGGCCGAGCGACAGGACGAGGCGCGGGCGTACTACGCGCAGCAGCGGGCCGACGGCACCGCGCCGGTCAGCGAGAAGGCGCTGAAGAAGCAGCGGCGCGGCTGAGCCGGCCGGCCCGGCTGATCCGTCGCCGGACGCCGGAGGGGGCCCGTCGAGACCTGGTCTCGGCGGGCCCCCTCGCGCGTGAACGGGCGGGCAGTCAGGCGGTCAGGCGGCCGCCGGGGCCGGGTCGCCGGCGCGCACGGGCCGCGGGTACTCCTCGACGACGGCCCCAGGGTTCTCGGTCCCGGCCGGGGCGACGGCGGGGACGGTGGCGGCAGGTACGGGCTCCTCGACCCCCTGCTCGACGACCTGCTCGGCCGGCTGCTCGTCCCGCAGCGGCAGCCCGAGCGTCACGGTGGCCGGGCGCGCGACGCGCGGCGGTGGGGTCGCGAGGGCGGCCAGCGCGGCTCCCCCGAGCCCGAGCAGCAGGGCGGCCCACGCCACCCAGGTCCAGCCGAGCGCGGCCGACGCGCCCAGCAGAGCCCCGTCCACCACCCCGACGACGAGCCCGACGACGAGCACCCGTCTCATGCCTACCTCCCACGGTCCGCCTCATCCGTGCCTCTCCCAGGAGACGACAGGTGCGGCGGTCGTGCATCCGCAGGGACGGCCGTGCAGGTCACAGGTGCGTCACAGTCAGCGTCCCGGGTTCTCCCGCCAGGCGGACACGGCGAAGGGAGCCGGCTGCGAGGGTCCGTCGTGCCCGAGGAGGAGGGGCGACGGCGTGCCGTCGAACGCCGAACGCAGCTGGTGGTGCATCTCTCCCGTGAGGCGCAGCGCGAGCTCGAGGCGGACCGGCGCCACGTGGTCGGCGTGGAGCCGGCCGCCCAGCGCGGGGTGCGGCGAGAACGCGAGCACCTCGTCGGCGCGCGGCAGCGTGCCCGCTTCGAGGACCTCGCGGCACAGGTCCTCCAGGAGGAGGTCGGTGCGGCCGTCGGGGGAGTCGAGCTCGGTGTACATCTCCACTGCGCTGGACCACCGGAGCTCGAGCGACCCCTCGATCGTGTCGAGGAACCACCAGCCCTCCAGGGACTCGAGGAAGACGTCGCCGAAGACGGTCGTGAAGCGGGGCGTCTTGCCGTGGACCCCCAGCCACGACCAGGACGCCAGTCCGTACGCGAAGGCGCCCGGGGCAAAGGTTCGGAGCAGTTCCACGTGCGCATCAAACCACCTTGTGGTAGTCGGCAAGAATCTGGCTCTTGATGCCGCTGTCGTGGCGTGGCTCACGCAGAAGTGTCACCCGATCGTGGCCGAGGTCAAAGAAAGCGGCACAAAGGTCAAGCCGAGGTCATCCCTGCAGGTCGCGGCTGTCCGTCCTCGGGTCCGGAACTCGGCGCGCGTGCCGCCCGTTCTCCCACGGGCGGTCCGACGACCTCGGAGCACCGCGCCACGATCGACCCCCTCACCCGGAGGTGAACCATGGAGACGCCGGCCGAGCACGGACGGGCCGACGCCCGCAGCATCGTGATCACCGGCCTCACCACGCTGGCCTGGTACGCCGTGCCGGACGTCGTGGGGCCCCGGTGGGCGCGCGCCCTGACGAAGGCCGGGGTGCTCGCCGCCGGGGTGGCGCTCGGGGTGGCCGCGACCGACGAGGGCCGCTCTGCCCTCGTCGGGGCCCGCGAGGTGCGCGACGAGCTGCGCGGCCTGCGAGAGCTCGGCGACGGCGACGGGGTGGACGAGACCGACCCGGCCCGCGCCGTCCGGGACGACAACGTCCTGCTGGACGAGGCGGACGGGGCGCCGGACCTCGGTGACGCCGACCCGCTGCCGGCGCTGACGGTCGTGGCCGGGGTGGCCGCTGGAGCGGTGGCCGTCGTGGCGGCCGTCGCGGTCGCGGGGGAGAAGTGGGCCTACCGCCGCGGCGAGCGGTGGCGCGCGCGCGGCCTGCGGCTGCCGCACACGCGGGTCGGCCTGCTCCTCGGCGCGGCGGCGGCGGTCGCGACGGCCGTGGACCCGTCGGTCGCCGTCGGCCGGCCGCCCGGACCGGGTCGCGCGTCGCTCGCGTCGGGTGCGGGCAAGGGCTGAGCGCGGAAGTCAGTCGTCGAAGACGTCCCAGCAGATCGCGCTGCGCGCCCGCTGGTCGTCGAGCACCAGGTCGCGCAGCCCGGCCGGGATGCGCTCGCGCTGCCAGTCGCGCTCACGACGACGGGCGGCCTCCGCCTCGGGGGCGGGCGCAGCGGCGCTCGCGGCCCGGATCGCGTACGCGGCCGCGCCCAGGTCGTGCGCGGCGACGTGCGCCACCGCCACGGCCTGCCCGGCGGCGAGGGCGGCGAACCGCGCCGGGTCGGGGCGCCCCTTCCCTGCCGCGTTGGCGACGAAGGCGGTGCGGTGCGCCTCGCGCATCGGCACCTCGCCGCGGATCCAGCCGCGGGCGACCTCCAGCGCGTCGCGCGGGCGCGGGTCGTCGGGCACCTCCCGCTCGAAGAGTGGCAGCACGTGCTCGGCGCAGGCCACCGCCCACCCGGCCAGCAGCCGGTGGTGCTCGTCGGTCAGGCTCCCGCCCCGGCGGACGGTGATGAGGCGCGGGTCGCGATCGGTCGGCAGGATCGGCACGGGACCATCCTGCCCGGGGCGGTCACGCCTTTCACGTCAGGACGAACGCGGCACACCAGCGCGGCGGCGCCGAGCGTCCGCAGCGCCATGGGCAGCCCGACACCGGTCACGACGAAGAGGAGGCCCTCGGCCCCGGCGGACGCCGGTAGACTGGCGGCGCGCCGTGTGGCGCCCCCGCCCGGACCGACGCCGGATACCGGCACCGCGAGGCGGTGCGGCGATCACCCGGTCCGAGCACCCGGAGCATTCCGGCGCCCGTGCTCGAACTCGTGCGACCCGAGGGAAGTTGATGACCGCCGCTGCCGACAGCGCTGAAGCCGTGTCCGCCCCCCGCCCGCAGCTCGACACCGTCGAGCACGCCGCGTCGACGCCCGACGAGGCCCAGCCCTTCGCGGAGCTCGGGCTGAAGCCGGACGAGTACGCGCGCATCCGCGACCTCCTGGGCCGGCGCCCCACCGCCGCCGAGCTCGCCATGTACTCGGTGATGTGGTCCGAGCACTGCTCGTACAAGTCGTCCAAGGTGCACCTGAAGAAGTTCGGCGACCGCGTCACCGACGAGATGAAGAAGCACCTGCTCGTCGGCATCGGCGAGAACGCCGGCGTCGTCGACGTCGGCGACGGCTGGGCCGTGACCTTCAAGGTCGAGTCGCACAACCACCCGTCGTTCGTCGAGCCCTACCAGGGTGCCGCGACCGGCGTGGGCGGCATCGTGCGCGACATCATCTCGATGGGCGCGCGCCCCGTGGCCGTCATGGACCAGCTCCGCTTCGGCGCCGTCGACCACCCGGACACGGCGCGCGTCGTGCACGGCGTCGTCAGCGGCGTGGGCGGCTACGGCAACTCGCTGGGCGTGCCGAACATCGGCGGCGAGCTCGTCTTCGACAGCTCCTACCAGGGCAACCCGCTCGTCAACGCGCTCTGCCTCGGCGTGCTGCGCCACGAGGACATCCATCTCGCGAACGCCTCGGGCGTCGGCAACAAGGTGGTGCTGTTCGGTGCTCGCACCGGCGGCGACGGGATCGGCGGCGCCTCCATCCTCGCCTCGGAGACCTTCGAGGACGGCGTGCCCGCCAAGCGCCCGAGCGTCCAGGTGGGCGACCCCTTCATGGAGAAGGTGCTCATCGAGTGCTGCCTGGAGCTGTACGCCGCGCAGGTGGTGGAGGGCATCCAGGATCTCGGCGCCGCGGGCATCTCCTGCGCCACGAGCGAGCTCGCGTCCAACGGCGACGGCGGCATGCACGTCTGGCTCGACGACGTGCTGCTGCGCGACCCCTCCCTGAACGCCGGCGAGATCCTCATGTCGGAGTCGCAGGAGCGCATGATGGCGGTGGTGACGCCCGAGAAGCTCGAGCAGTTCCTCGCGATCACCGGCAAGTGGGACGTCGAGACCGCCGTCATCGGCGAGGTCAACGACTCCGGGCGCCTCACCATCGACCACCACGGCCAGCGGATCGTGGACGTCGACCCGCGGACCGTCGCGCACGAGGGCCCGGTCTACGAGCGCCCGTACGCCCGCCCCGCGTGGCAGGACGGCCTCCAGGCCGACACCACGGTCGCCGCCGGCCTGGCGCGCCCGACGTCGGCCGACGAGCTGCGCGCCACCGCGCTGCGCCTGCTCGCGTCGCCGAACCTCGCGTCGAAGGCGTGGGTCACGAACCAGTACGACCGTTTCGTGCAGGGCAACACCGCGCTCGCGCAGCCCGACGACGGCGGCGTGGTCCGCGTCGACGAGTCCACCGGTCGCGGTGTCGCCCTGGCCACCGACGCGAACGGCCGCTACGGCAAGCTCGACCCGCGGACCGGTGCCCAGCTCGCGCTCGCCGAGGCGTACCGCAACGTCGCCACGGCCGGTGCCACGCCGCTCGCGGTCACGGACTGCCTCAACTTCGGCTCGCCGGAGCACCCGGACTCGATGTGGCAGCTCGTCGAGGCGATCGAGGGCCTGGCGGACGCCTGCCAGGAGCTGGGCGTGCCCGTCACCGGCGGCAACGTCTCGCTCTACAACGGCACCGGCGAGCCCGGTCAGATCGACTCGTCGATCCACCCGACGCCGGTCGTCGGCGTGCTCGGCGTGATCGACGACGTGCGCACGGCGGTGCCGTCCGGCTGGCGCGACGCGGGCCTGTCGATCCTGCTCCTCGGCCGCACCGGCGACGAGCTCGACGGCTCGGCCTGGGCCGACGTCGAGCACGGTCACCTCGGCGGCCTGCCGCCGCGCGTGGACCTCGCCGCCGAGCGGGCGCTGGCGTCCGTGCTGGTCGCCGCGCGCGAGCAGGGGCTCGTCGCGGGCGCGCACGACCTCTCCGAGGGCGGCCTGGCGCAGGCGCTGATCGAGGCGTCGCTGCGCTACGGCGTCGGCGCGGACGTCGCGCTGGACGGCGTCACCGGGCGCGACGGTGTCTCGCCGTTCGCCGCGCTGTTCAGCGAGTCCACCGCGCGCGCCCTCGTGGCCGTGGACCCGGAGCACGAGACCGAGCTGGTCGCGGTGGCCGAGGCCGCCGGCGTCCCGGTGCTGCGTCTGGGGCACACGGGCGGGGACGCGCTCGCCGTGGCCGGCGGCTTCGACGGCGAGACCTTCACGCTCCCGCTGACCGAGGCCCGCGAGGCGCACGAGGGCACGCTGCCGCGCATCTTCGGCTGACCCTCCGGAGGCGCGTACCGCGTCGCCGAGGTAGCACGGCCATCCCCGAGGTAGTGCACGGCGCTACCTCGGGGCGGCTGCGCCACCTCGGCGGGCCGGGGGACGGCGTCTCGCGAAGTGAGATCGCGTCTCGCCGGTCGGTTACCCTGCGAAGGACTCGCCTACGCCGTGCCGCCGTCCACCGGCTCCGCGCGCCGCGTGTCTCACCGACCGGGAGGAGCCCCATGGAAGACCGACTGCACCCAGTGTTCGCCGAGGTGCTGCGCCGCAACCCGGGCGAGGTGGAGTTCCACCAGGCCGTGCGCGAGGTCTTCGAGTCGCTGGGCCCGGTGCTGCGCAAGAACCCGCAGTACGTGGAGGCGGCGGTCCTCGAGCGCATCTGCGAGCCCGAGCGGCAGATCATCTTCCGCGTGCCCTGGGTGGACGACACGGGTCGCGTGCGGATCAACCGCGGCTTCCGCGTGGAGTACAACTCCGCCCTCGGCCCGTACAAGGGTGGCCTGCGCTTCCACCCCTCGGTGTACCTGGGGATCGTGAAGTTCCTCGGGTTCGAGCAGATCTTCAAGAACGCCCTCACGGGCCTGCCGATCGGCGGGGGCAAGGGCGGCTCCGACTTCGACCCGCGGGGCCGGTCCGACGGTGAGGTCATGCGCTTCTGCCAGTCGTTCATGACCGAGCTCTACCGCCACATCGGCGAGTACACGGACGTGCCCGCCGGCGACATCGGCGTGGGCGCGCGCGAGATCGGCTACCTCTTCGGGCAGTACAAGCGGATCACCAACCGCTACGAGTCGGGCGTGCTCACGGGCAAGGGCCTCACCTGGGGCGGTTCGCTGGTGCGGCGCGAGGCGACCGGCTACGGCGCGGTCCTCTTCGCGCAGAGCATGCTCGGCACGCGGGGCGACAGCCTCGACGGCCGGCGGGTCTCCGTCTCCGGGTCCGGCAACGTGGCGATCTACGCCGCCGAGAAGGCGGCGCAGCTGGGTGGCCGCGTCGTGACGTTCTCCGACTCCTCCGGCTACGTCGTCGACGAGGCGGGCGTCGATCTCGACCTCCTCAAGGAGGTCAAGGAGGTCGAGCGCGGTCGCGTCTCCGACTACGTGGCTCGCCGCCCCGGCGCACGCCTCGTGACCGACGGCAGCATCTGGGACGTGCCCACCGACGTCGCCCTGCCGTGCGCCACGCAGAACGAGCTCACCGAGGCGGACGCCAAGCAGCTCGTCGCTCAGGGCGTGCGCGCCGTCGCCGAGGGCGCCAACATGCCGACCACCCCGGAGGCCGTCGGGCTCCTGCGCGACGCCGGCGTCCTGTTCGGCCCGGGCAAGGCGGCCAACGCGGGCGGCGTCGCCACCTCGGCGTTGGAGATGCAGCAGAACGCGTCCCGCGACTCGTGGAGCTTCGAGCACACGGAGGCGCGCCTCGCCGAGATCATGACCAACATCCACGACAGCTGCCTCGCCACGGCCGACGAGTACGACGCGCCTGGCGACTACGTCGTCGGCGCCAACGTCGCGGGCTTCACGAGGGTCGCGGACGCGATGATCGCGTTCGGCGTCGTCTGAGACCGCGGCGCACGAACGACGACGGCGCGTCCCCGGGAGGG
>NZ_JBSHCR010000089.1:0-13797 GCF_053615895.1 Isoptericola sp. NPDC055881 | reverse complement strand
ACAGGCACCAGCTGGTGCGGCCGCCCTCGTGCTACCTCGTGCTATGTCGTGCTACCTGGGCCTGTCCTGGGCGCCTCGGCATCACCACTTGTCGTGGACGTGCTCCCGGATCGCCTCGTCGTAGATCTCCCGCACGCCGGAGGTGAACAGCGGTCCGAGCACCTCGGCAGAGCCCGCCGCCGCGTTGAGCCGCGCCTGCTCGGCGCTGCGGGCGCCGGGGATGACGGTCGAGACACCGGGCTGCTGCCACACCCAGGCGATGGCGGCCTGGGCGGGGGTCAGGTCCTGCCCCGCGGCGGAGCCGGCGAGCTCCGTGAACCGGGCGGCCGCGTCGACGCCGACGTCGAAGGGCACGCCGGCGAACGTCTCGCCGACGTCGAAGGCCTTGCCCTCGCGGTTGAACGTGCGGTGGTCGTCCTCCGAGAACGTCGTCTCGTGGGTGTACCGGCCCGACAGGAGTCCCGAGGCGAGCGGCACCCGCGCGACGATCCCCACGCCCGCCGCCGAGGCCGCGGGCAGCACCGCCTCGAGGGGCTTGAGGCGGAAGGCGTTGAGGATGATCTGGACCGTGGCGACGCCGGGCCGCGCGATGGCGGTGAGCGCCTCGTCGACGGTCTCGACGGAGACGCCGTACGCGGCCGTCACGCCCTCCTCGACGAGCGTGTCCAGCGCGTCGAAGACCTCGTCGTCCAAGTACACGGCCGTCGGCGGGCAGTGCAGCTGGACGAGGTCGAGCGTCTCGACGCCAAGGTTGCGACGCGACCGGTCGGTCCACTCGCGGAAGTTCGCGAGCACGTAGTTCTCAGGCACCTGGTCGACCCGCCGGCCCATCTTCGTGGCCACGGTCAGCCCGTCGTCGCGGTGGTCCGCGAGGAACGCGCCGATCGTCTGCTCGCTGCGGCCGTCACCGTAGACGTCCGCCGTGTCGTAGAAGGTCACGCCGGACTCGAACGCGGCATCGAGCACCGACCGGGCCTGGTCGTCGTCGACCGAGCCCCAGTCCGCGCCCAGCTGCCAGGTTCCCAGGCCGACGACCGACACCAGCCGGCCGGTGCGGCCGAGCACCTGTTTCTCCATCGTTCCCCCGTTCGGTGGCGACGCCGTGCAGACGGCGGCGCGGGCCCCTCGCGCGCGAGGAGACGTCTCGTCAGATCTGGCTCCCCTACGCTACGTCGCCCGCACCGATCCGGCGTCCCGACTACGGTGTGAGCGTGAACACCGCTGACTCCTCCGCCGTCCCCACCCCGTCGGGCCGGCAGTTCCGCATCGCCGCCGGCGAGCACCGCGCCACCGTCACCGAGGTCGGCGCGATGGTGCGTGAGTACTCCGTCGCCGGCCGCGACGTCTTCGTCCCGTTCGCCGAGGACGAGCCCGCCCCCGTCTTCAACGCGGCCGTCCTGCAGCCCTGGCCCAACCGCCTGCGCGACGGCGCCTACACGGTTGACGGCGTCCACCACCAGGTGGCCGTGAGCGAGCCGGACCGCGGCACCGCGCTGCACGGCCTCGTGTGCTGGTACCGCTGGACGCCGGTCGAGGTCGCCGACGACGCGGTGACCCTCGAGCTCGCCCTCCCGGCACAGAAGGGCTGGCCGTTCCAGCTCGTGCTGCAGGTGCGGTACGCGGTGTCCGACGCCGGGCTGGAGGTCGTCACGCGGGCCCGCAACGTCGGCACCGGCACCGCGCCCTACGGGGTCGGCTTCCACCCGTGGCTCTCGACCGGGGGCGCCCCCCTGGACGAGTGCGCCGTGAGCCTGGACGCCACGACGCACGTCACGGTCGACGACCGGCTGCTGCCGACGGGTACCGAGCCCGTCGGCGGCCCCTACGACCTGCGCACCACCCGCTCGCTCGCGGGGCTGGACCTCGACGACGCCTGGGTCGACGCGACCCGGGACGAGGCCGGGCTGTCCTGGGCCCGGCTCGGGTGCCCCGACGGGCGCACGGCCGCGATCTGGATGGACGACTCGATGGACTGCTGGCAGGTCTGCTCGGCCGACCACATCGCCGGTCACGAGCGCTTCGGGCTCGCCGCGGAGCCGATGAGCTGCGTCGCCGACGCCTTCAACACGGGCGAGCGCCTCGTGCGGCTCGCGCCGGGCGACGAGCACGTCGTGCGGTGGGGGGCGACCCTGCTCTGACGCCTGGTCTGACGTCTGGGCTGACGTCTGGTCTGGCGTCTGGGGCGGCGCAGGGAGCCCGTCGCGCGTCGCGGTCCGGCGTGGGATCCTGCCACGCGGCCCGGCGTGCCAGAGAATGGCCGCGCAACTGCGAGACAGGACTTGGACGGTGAAGGCTCTGTGACCCAGACCGAGGTGCGCATCTGCGTCGTGGGCGACGAGCTCAGCGTGGGCGTCGGGGACGCCCGCGCCCTGGGGTGGACGGGCCGCGTCATGGCCCGCACCCGGTTCGGGCGTCCCGCGATGGCGTTCACGCTCGCCGTGCCCGGCGAGACCAGCTCGGCGCTCGGCGCGCGCTGGCAGGCGGAGACGGAGTCACGCTTCGGCCCGGAGGACACGTGCGAGAACCGCCTCGTCGTGGCCCTCGGCCGCCACGACGTCGACTCGTCCCTCTCGGTGGCGCGGTCGCGGCTGAACCTGGCGAACATCCTCGACGTCGCGGAGGCGAGCCGGATCCCGGCGTTCGTCGTCGGCCCCCCGCCGGGCCGGCCCGAGGACGGCGACCGCATCGCGGAGCTGTCGGCGGCCTTCTCCGACGTCGCCAGCCGGCGCCGGGTCCCGTACGTCGACACGTACACCCCGCTGGCGCAGCACGAGCAGTGGCTGGCCGACCTCGCGACGAACGGCTCGACCTACCCCGGGCAGGCCGGCTACGGCCTCATGGCGTGGCTCGTGCTGCACACCGGCTGGCACGCCTGGCTCGGCCTGCCCGGCGACGAGTGACCCCGCCGGCGGGCGCCGAGGCCGCGAGCCTCAGACGCCCGCCCGCCGGGCGAGGCCGCGCACGTAGGCGGCCTGACCCACGTGCTGCAGGTCGTCGGACGTCACGCTGACCAGGCGCACCGCCAGCGTGACGGGCGGGTCCCAGCGGGTGTCCACCACCCGCTCCAGGTCGGCGGGGGTGAGAGTGCCCAGGAACGCCGTCGTGGCGGCGTGCACGTCCTCGAGGTAGCCCCCGAGCACGGCGCCGTCGGTGCGGACGGCGGCGACCTGCTCCGGCGAGTGGCCGTACCCGGTGTCCGCGACGTCGAACGGCAGGGCGAGCTTCTCCGCCCAGCCACCGGCCGTCCAGCGCTGCTCGACCCCCGCGACGTCCGCCACGTGGTCGTCCTGCACGCGCGTCAGGTGCCAGACCAGCCACGCGACGGTGTTCGCCTCCGGGTCGGGCCGGTACGCGAGCTGCTCGGCGGTGGCGCCGCGCAGCACGCGGCGGACCTCCCCGGCGACGCGGTCGAACGCGTCGGTCAGCAGGGCGACGTGGGGTGCGGACGGTGACGGCATCGTTCCTCCTCGGCGGCGCCCGGGGCGGGCGCCGGTCAGCGACGGTCGACGGTGACGTGCGCGGACGTCACCGTGGCGGACAGGTAGGCGGCCCCGCGCCCCTCCGCGGGCTGCTCCCCGTGGTCGACGACCAGCGTGGCACCGGCGCTCGGCAGGACGGATCCGTCGAGGACGACCTGCCCGGACGCCCCGCGCACCCGGAGGTTCACGGGCGAGCCGGCCGGCAGGCGCAGGTCGATCGCACCGGAGACGGTCTTCGCGGTGATCATGGGGCTGGGCTGCGTGGCGGCGATGGTCGCGGCGCCCGAGACCGTGCTCAGCGAGACCCTGGCCAGCGCGCCCGCCAGCGCGACCGAACCGGCGGCGCTCGTGGCCGACACGTCACCCGTGTGCTCCTGCGCCGACAGCGCTCCGGAGACGGTCTTGAGCGACATCGGCCCCGTGGTGCCGGTGGTGCGGACGGCGCCGGTGACGGTCTTCACGGCGATCTTGTGCCCACCTGCGACGTCGACGTCGGCGCCGAGCGTGCCGACGTCGACCGCGGCGTCCGCCGGGACGACGACGCGCACGACCGCACGCTCGCTCTGGCGCGGGTTGCGCAGCTTCGCCAGGACGGAGTCCAGCACGGAGCTCTCGTACCCGACGCGCAGCCGGTCGCCGTCGCGCGTGACCTGGACGGGCTTGGCGCCGACCTCGACCAGCTCGATCCGCACGCCGGTGGCCGCGGGGTCGGCGATCACGTCGGCGCGGCCGTCCTGGAGGCGGAGCGTCACCCCCGTCGCGTGCTCGACGTCGATGGTCTGCGGGGCGGCGATCGCCCACGACTCCGTGCTCATGAGGCTCCCTGTGATGCTCGGGCTGCTGGGGACGGGTACCACCCTGTCAGAGCACCCGCGGTGCCGGGATCGGGGATGCCCCGGATTCCGACCCCGGGCCTCTGGTGTGGGACCATGGGCCCGACCCCTCGTCCATCCTTCGTGAGGAGACCACCATGAGCAAGCGCGGTCGCAAGCGTCGTAGCCGCAAGGGCAACGGCGCGAACCACGGCAAGCGTCCCAACGCCTGACGCGCCGAGGTAGCAAGACGATCGCCGAGGTAGTTCCGGCGGGGCACGGCCTGTGGCCACAGCCCCACCGGAACTACCTCGGCGATCGTCGTCTTCCGTCGCCCAGCGGGACTACTCGGCCGTGGACAGGACCGTCAGCTGCGCGTGGATGCGGACCCGGAGGGTCTCCGGCGCCCGCTCGGAGCAGGACCGGCGGACGAGCTGCTTGACGAGCTCCTCCACGCTCAGCTCCGCGAGGCACGGTGCGCAGTGCGCGACGTGCGCGCGCATCCGCTGCTCGTCCTCCGGGGTCATCTCGGAGTCGAGGTACTCGTTCAGGTGCACGAGCGCGTGCTCGCACTCGTTCTCCCCCTCGGCACGGTCGTGCGGGATGGGGGTGACGGGGTCGGTCATGACGCTCCTCCACGAGCCGAGACCAGTCCGCGCTGCGCGGCGTAGTCGGCGAGCAGCTCACGCAGCTGCCGGCGCCCGCGGTGCAGCCGGGACATCACCGTCCCGATCGGCGTACCCATGATCTCGGCGATCTCCTTGTAGGGGAAGCCCTCGACGTCGGCGTAGTAGACCACCATGCGCCGGTCCTCGGGCAGCTCCTGCAGCGCCCGCTTCACGTCCGAGTCGGGCAGCCGGTCGAGAGCCTCGGCCTCGGCGGACCGCAGGCCCTGCGACGTGTGCGACGCGGCACGCGCGATCTGCCAGTCCTCGACGTCCTCGGCCTGGGACTGCTGCGGCTCGCGCTGCTTCTTGCGGTAGCTGTTGATGAACGTGTTGGTGAGGATCCGGTACAGCCAGGCCTTGAGGTTCGTGCCGGGCTTGTACTGGTGGAACGCGGCGAACGCCTTGGCGAACGTCTCCTGCACCAGGTCCTCGGCGTCCGCGGGGTTGCGCGTCATGCGCAGCGCGGCCGAGTAGAGCTGGTCCAGGTACTGCAGGGCGTCGCGCTCGAAGCGCGCGGCACGCGCCGCGCTGCTCTCACCCTCGGGGGCACGTTCCGTGTCCTCGGGGATCTCCTCGCTGTCCGGGGTGTGCCCGGTGCTCCCGTGCAGCGCGTCGCCGCCTGCCGGGTCCAGATCCTGGGTCATCACCGTCGAGCCTAGTCCAGGCACTGGGTGGGGTCCTCCGATCCACGGGTTCTGCGGGGTGGTGCGGCCGGCCGTGCTCGTCGTCAGGGCGTCCGCCGGGACGGCGAACAGCCGCACGGACGCTGGTCCGGTGGCGGGGCCGGCGGCGATCGCCGTCGGCGAGGTGCGGGTGTTCACGTCGTGGTGCAACCGTGCGAGGGGCACGTGCATTCCCCGGGCGGTCCGGCCCGCGCGGGCGGCCCGCGGACCGCCAGGGACCCGGCGCGAGGGCGCGCTCAGGACGCGAGCGGCGCGGCGAAGCGGCGCCGGTACGCGACGGGGCTCGTGCCGAGCTGGCGGGCGAAGTGGTGGCGCAGGACGGGGGCGCTGCCGAAGCCGCAGAGGCGGGCGATCTCGTCCACCGGCGCCGCAGTGGTCTCGAGCAGCTCCTGGGCCCGGGCCACGCGCTGGCGGGCCAGCCACGCCGCCGGCGTCGTGCCCGTCTCCTGCCGGAACCGGCGGGCGAACGTCCGCTCGGACAGCGCGGCGCGACGCGCCAGGCGCGGCACCGTGTGCTCTGCGGCGAGGTGCTCGCGCATCCACGACAGCAGCGCTGCGAGCGACTCCCCCTCGCGCGGCAGCGGGTCGACGACGAACTGCGCCTGCCCGCCCTCCCGCTGGGGCGGGACCACCATGCGCCGGGCGACGGCGCGGGCGGCGTCCGCACCGAGCTCGGACCGCACCAGGTGCAGCGCGGCGTCGATCCCGGCGGCCGTCCCGGCGGAGGTGAGCACGTGCCCGTCCTCGACGTACAGGGCGTCGGGGTCGACGGTGGCGGTAGGGACCTCGGCAGCCAGCCGCTCGGTGTGCATCCAGTGCGTGGTGCACCGGCGCCCGTCGAGCAGCCCCGCCTGCGCCAGGGCGAACGCGCCCGAGCAGATGGCGAAGAGCCACGCGCCGCGCGCGTGGGCGGCGCGCAGCCCGTCCAGGAGAGCGGCCGGCAGCGCGCCGGCGTCGTCGGAGCCGTCGGCGTCGTCGGCGTCGTCGGCCTCGTCGGAGTCGATGCCGTAAGCCACCGCGACGACGAGGTCCGCGTCGTCCAGCGCCTCCAGCCCGTGCTCGACCACCACGGGGAAGCCCCCCTTGGTCGGCACCGGCCCCGGCCGCGGCGTGCACAGCGTGAACTCGAACGCGGGCCCTCCGGTGTCGCTCCGGTCGATGCCGAACACCTCGTAGGCGACACCGAGCTCGAACGGGGCGACGCCGGGGACCACGACGGCCGCGACCTTCCGGATCATGTTCCCAGGGTCACACAGGGCTGGCGGGATGTCGATGCATCATGTCCCTTCTGCCACTCGTGGCAGGAGTTCGGTGCGCGAAGGATTACTGCCATGACGCTCTCGATCCTGATCCTCGTCGCCCTGCTCGTGGCCACCTACGCCGCCCGCCTCGTCCGCACGGTCCGCCGCGACGGGCTCGGCACGCGCCGCCCGCCGCGGTCGCACCACGACTGGTGGGACGGCGCGCCGCTCGCCTGACCGACCCGCCGCACGCGCGCACGTCGCCGCGCAAGCGCGCGGGGCCTCTGCCACAGTGGGGCCATGCTGCTGCGCCGTATCGCCCGCCCCCTCCTGGCCGCCCCGTTCGTCTACGACGGCGTGCAGGCCGCGCTGCACCCGGCCGAGCACGTCGACGCCGCCCGGGACAGCGCCGCGCTGGTCGCCGACGCCGTCGGGGCCGAACCCTTGAGCGACAAACAGCTCGGCCTCCTGGTCCGGGCGCACGGCGCCGCCACCGCCGTCGCGGGCGTGCTGCTCGCCGTCGGGAGGACCCCGCGCACCGCCGCCCTCGCGCTGGCCGCTCTCACGGCCCCGCTCGCCGTCGCCCACCAGCCCTTCACCAGCAAGGGTGCGGAGCGCAGCCTGCGCACGGCCGCCTTCGTCAAGGACCTGGGCAAGATCGGGGCCGCGGTCATCGCCGGCGTCGACCTCGAGGGGCGTCCCGGCGTCTCGTACCGCGTGCACCAGGCGCGCGTGCACGCCTCCCGCCTCGCCGAGGCGAAGGCCGACACCTTGCGGGCGAAGGCCGGCACGGTCAAGGCCGCGACGACCGCCGAGGCCGCGAAGCTCCGCACCAAGGTCGCCGAGGCCGTCTGAGGGTCGTGCCCGGCGAGACGCGCCGACCTCCGCGGGCCCCGGTGAACTAGCCTCGGAGCCATGACCTCTGCCGTCCCGCCGCACGCCGACCCGACCGACGCCCCGCTCGAGGGCCTCGGCGACGACGGCTGGGCGGCGCCGCTCGCGACGGCGCCGCTGGACGCCACCGTGGACGTGCCGGGCAGCAAGTCGCTCACGAACCGGCTGCTCGTCCTCGCCGCGCTCGCCGACGCCCCGGGCACGCTGCGCGGGGCCCTGCGGTCGCGCGACGCCGACCTCATGATCGGCGCGCTGCGCTCCCTCGGGGCGCGGATCGACGAGGGTGACGACCCGAGCACGCTCCACGTCACGCCCGGCGCCCTGCGCGGCGACGCCGACGTCGACGCCGGTCTCGCGGGCACCGTGATGCGGTTCCTCCCGCCGGTCGCCGCGCTGGCCGACGGCCCCGTGCGGTTCGACGGCGACCCCGAGGCCCGGGTGCGGCCGATGCTGCCCGTGCTGGAGGCGCTGCGCGCGCTCGGCGTGCGGGTCACCGACGCCGACGGCGACCGCCCCACCCACCTCCCGTTCACCGTCCACGGCACCGGCCGCGTCGCGGGCGGTGCCGTGGACGTCGACGCGTCGGCCTCGTCGCAGTTCGTCTCCGCCCTCCTGCTCGCCGGCGCGCGGTTCGAGCGAGGGCTCACGCTGCGGCACATCGGCACCACGCTGCCGAGCGTGCCGCACATCGCGATGACCGTGGCCACGCTGCGGGACGCGGGCGTCGAGGTGGACGACTCCCGCGACGGCATCTGGCAGGTGTCGCCCGGCCCGGTCGCGGCGCGGGACGTGCGGGTCGAGCCCGACCTGTCCAACGCGGCCCCGTTCCTGGCCGCCGCACTCGTCGGGGGCGGCACCGTCCGCGTGCCCGGCTGGCCGACCGAGACGACCCAGCCCGGCGGCCTGCTGCCGGACCTGTTCACCCGGCTCGGCGCCGAGGTCCGCCGTGACGGCGACGTCCTCGCCGTCACCGGCACCGGTGCCGTCCGCGGCGTCGACCTGGACCTGCGCGCCGCGGGCGAGCTCGCCCCGACGTTCGCCGTGCTCGCGGCCCTCGCCGACTCCCCCAGCCGCCTGCGCGGCATCGCGCACCTGCGCGGTCACGAGACCGACCGGCTGGCGGCGCTCGCCACCGAGATCACGCGGCTCGGCGGGCGGGCCGAGGAGACGCGCGACGGGCTGGTCATCACGCCGCGGCCGCTGCACGGCGGGCTGTTCCGCACGTACGCGGACCACCGCATGGCCACCTCCGCCGCACTCCTCGGGCTCGCGGTGCCCGGGGTGCGCGTGGAGAACGTCGCGACCACCGCCAAGACCCTGCCCGGCTTCGACGCGCTGTGGCTGCGCATGCTCGGACCGGCCGCCGCCACCGGGGTCGAGGCCTGATGGCCCGCCGCGCCGTCGACGAGCACGCGCAGTACGCGCGGCCCTCGAAGCGCGGCTCGCGCCCCCGGACCAAGCAGCGCCCCGAGCACGCCGACGCCGTCACGGGCATGGTGACGGGCGTCGACCGCGGGCGCTACACCCTCGTCGTCGACGACGGCACGCCCCACGAGCGGACCGTCCTGGCGATGAAGGCGCGCGAGCTCACCCGCACCCGCGTCGTCGTGGGCGACCGGGTGGACGTGGTCGGGGACACCACCGGAGACGAGGGCACCCTCTCGCGGATCGTGCGCATCCAGGACCGCTCGTCGGTGCTGCGCCGGACGGCGGACGACACGGACCCGTACGAGCGGATCGTCGTCGCGAACGCCGACCAGCTCGTCGTCGTCACGGCGCTCGCCCAGCCCGAGCCGCGCACAGGGATGATCGACCGCTGCGTGGTCGCGGCCTACGACGCCGGCATGGACGTGCTGCTGTGCCTCACGAAGGCCGATCTTGCCGACCCCGCGCCGCTGCGCGACCTCTACACGCCCATCGGCGTCGAGGTCGTCGTCACGCGGCGCGACGACCCGACCAGCGTCGAGACCGTCCGCGAGCGCCTCGCCGGCCGCACCTCGGTGCTGGTCGGCCACTCGGGAGTCGGCAAGTCCACGCTCATCAACGCGCTCGTGCCCGACGCCGACCGCGCCACCGGCGTGGTGAACGACGTCACCGGGCGGGGACGGCACACCTCCACCTCCGCGGTGGCGCTCCGGCTGCCCGCGGGCGGGCCGGACGGCGTGGTGGACCCGGACGGCACGGCCGACATGGACGACGGCTGGGTGGTCGACACCCCGGGCGTCCGGTCGTTCGGGCTCGCGCACGTCGAGACGGGCCACCTCCTGCAGGCGTTCGAGGACCTGGCCGAGGTCGCAGCCGACTGCCCGCGCGGCTGCACGCACCTCGCCGACGCCCCGGACTGCGCCCTCGACGACTGGCTCGCCGCGTCCTCGGACGACGAGCGCCCTGCGCGCGAGGCCCGCGTGGCGTCGTTCCGACGACTGCTGACCGCGCGCCACGCCGCGGACTGAGCCCGCCGCCAGGCGCGAGTCTCGTCCCCACAATCGTCAGGCAGAACTTGTCAGTCTGGCCTGACGAGTTTTACGGTGGGTGGGTGACCTCCTCCCCCGCTCCCACCCAGGCGGCCGAGGCCGCCCGTGAGCTGCGCTCGCTCGTCGGCCGGCTCCGCCGTCGCTTCATCGAGCTGAGCGACAACCAGGAGCTCACGCCGTCGCAGACGGCGCTGCTGTCGCGGCTGGCCAAGCACGGTCCCGCGTCGCCCGGCGCGCTCGCCGCCGCCGAACGAGTCCGGCCCCAGTCGCTCGGCGCCACCCTGGGGGTCCTCGACCAGCGCGGCCTCGTGCGCCGCGACCCGGACCCCACCGACGGACGCCGCCAGGTGATCTCGCTGAGCGAGGACGGCCGCGCGTTCGTCGAGGGCCGACGGGAGGCCGGGCAGGAGTGGTTGACCCACGCCCTGCAGGAACGCCTCACGGGGGCGGAGCTCACGACCGTCACCGACGTCCTGGCCCTGCTGGACCGCACGCTGCTGGACGACGCGCCGGCAGACGCCCCGGCCGCCGACCGCCCCCCGGAGGCCGCGCGCCCGTGACCCTGCTCCACCGCCACGCCGCCGCACGCCCAGCCACCGCAGCCGCCGCAGCCCCCGCCGCTGGCCAGGGCTACGACACCCGCCTCACCCTGCCGCTGGCCCTCGGCTCGCTGCTCAACCCGATCAACTCGTCGATGATCGCGGTGGCCCTGGTGCCCATCGGGATCGCGTTCGGTGCGCCGCCGGCGCAGACCGTCTGGCTGGTCACGGCGCTGTACCTGGTGACCGCGGTCGCGCAGCCGGTCGTGGGCCGCGTCGTCGACCTCGTGGGGCCCCGGCGCCCCTACCTGGTGGGCACGGCGCTGGTCGGCGTCGCCGGTCTGCTCGGCGCGTTCGCCCCGACGTTCGGCGTCCTGGTCCTGGCGCGGGCGCTGCTGGGCCTCGGCACCTGCGCCGCCTACCCGGCCGCGATGTCGCTGGTGCGACGTGCGACGGACCGCTCCGGCGAGGGGCGCGGCACGGCGGCCGTGCTCACGGTCCTCGCCGTGACGAACCAGGTCGTGATGATCGTCGGGCCGACGCTCGGCGGGCTCCTCGTCGGGCTCGGCGGCTGGCGGGCGATCTTCCTCGTCAACGTCCCCCTCGCGGCGGCGTGCCTCCTGCTCGGCGGCCTCCGCCTGCCGCGCGCGGAGGGCACGCCCGTGACCGGCTCCACGGCGCGCCGGGCGTCCGTGGCCACGCGCCTCGACGTCGCCGGCGTCGTCCTGTTCGCCGCGTCGCTCACGTCGCTCATGCTCGTCCTCGTCGGCGCCACCCCGTGGTGGGTGCTCGCCGTGACGGTGGCGACGGGAGCCGGGTTCGCCCGGCACGAGCTGCGCACCGCCCATCCCTTCATCGACCTGCGGCTGCTCGGCGGGAACCGCCCGCTGCTGCTCACCTACGCCCGCGCCCTCCTCACGGCCACCGCCACCTACGCGTTCATGTTCGGCTACGTGCAGTGGCTGGAGCAGGGCCGAGGCCTCACCGAGGCAGCGGCCGGGCTGCTCATGCTGCCCACGTCCGTCGTCGCGGTCACGGTGGCGTCGGCCACGGGCCGGCGGGCGCCCGTCCGCGCGGCGCTCGTCGTCGGCGCCACCTCCCTGCTGCTCGGCGCCGCGGTGCTCGCCGTCGTGCAGCCCGACAGCCCCACGTGGCTCCTGGTGCTCGCCGGCGTCGGGATCGGCGGCATGCAGGGGCTGGCCGGGCTCGCGAACCAGAAGGCCCTCGCCCGACAGGCCGACGCGGAGACCGTCGGGGCCGCGGCCGGGCTGCTGCGCACCTTCATGTACGTGGGCGCGCTCGTCTCGACGGCCGCCATCGCCGCGCTGTACGCCCAGGGCCCCACGACCGCCGGCCTGCACGACCTCGCCCTCGCGATGGTCGCGTGCGCCGCCGCCGTCCTCGTCCTCACGCTGGTCGACCGCTCCCTGCGCAGACCTGCCGCACCCTCGAACCCCACGCCACCCGACACCACCGCTCCCGTCACCACCCCTCCCGTCACCGCTCCTGGAGAGACAGCCTGATGACCCTCACCACCCTCGACCCCCGCACCGCGCTCGTCGTCGTCGACCTGCAGGCCGGCATCCTCGCCATGCCCGTCGAGCCCCACGCGGCGGACGCGGTGCTCGCGCGCAGCGTCCAGCTCGCCGACGCGTTCCGCGCCCGCGACCTGCCCGTGGTCCTCGTGCGCGTCACCGCCGCGCCCGACGGCTCCGACGCCGTCCCCGGACGGACCGACGCCCCGGGCGGCGGCGCCCGGCCCGAGGGCTGGGACGTCCTCTCGCCCGAGCTGCACACGGCGGCGTCGGACGTCGTCGTGACCAAGCGGAACTGGGGCGCCTTCTACGGCACGGACCTCGACCTCCAGCTGCGCCGACGCGGGGTGACGCAGATCGTGCTGACCGGTATCGCGACCGGGGTGGGCGTCGAGTCCACCGCCCGCGCCGCGCACGAGCACGGGTACCACGTCTCGCTCGTCACCGACGCGATGTCCGACCGCTCCGCCGAGGACCACCGGCACTCCACCGAGCGCGTGTTCCCCCGCCTGGGCGAGTGCGGCAGCACCGCCGAGCTGCTCGCGCTCCTGGGCGACTGACCTCTCGGCCCTGCCCCGCGCGCCGGGGCGCTGGCCGCGCCGTCGGACCGCTACCGTGTGATCGTGTCGTACACCCAGCCGTCTCCCAGCCCGACCAGCGGCCCCGCGCGCACGTACGAGGACGACCTGCGCCTGGCCCACGTCATCGCGGACCAGGTCGACGCCATCACGATGTCCCGCTTCAAGGCGCTCGACCTGCGCGTCGAGACGAAGCCCGACAACACCCCGGTCAGTGACGCCGACAGGTCCGCGGAGGAGTTCATCCGCGCCCAGCTGCACCGGGCCCGCACCCGCGACGCGATCGTCGGCGAGGAGTACGGCTCCGCAGGCAGCGGTGCCCGGCGCTGGATCATCGACCCGATCGACGGCACCAAGAACTTCGTGCGCGGCGTGCCCGTGTGGGCCACCCTCATCGCGCTGGCCGACGGCGAGGACGTCGTCATGGGCCTGGTCTCGGCGCCCGCTCTCGGCCGGCGCTGGTGGGCCGCGAAGGGGTCCGGCGCGTGGACGGGCAAGTCGCTCGCCTCGGCCTCCCGGATGTCCGTCTCCGGCGTGAGCACGCTCGGCGACGCGTCGTTCGCCTACTCGTCGCTGTCCGGCTGGGAGGAGCACGGCAAGCTCAACGGCTTCCTCGACCTCACCCGCCAGGTGTGGCGCACCCGCGGGTACGGCGACTTCTGGTCGTACATGCTCGTCGCCGAGGGCGCTGCCGACGTCGCCGCCGAGCCTGAGCTCGAGGTCTACGACATGGCCGCCCTCGCGCCCATCGTCACCGAGGCCGGCGGCCGGTTCACCGCCCTCGACGGCACCCCCGGCCCCTGGCACGGCAACGCCGTCGCCACCAACGGCCGCCTGCACGACGAGGTCCTCGTCTACCTCGGCTGAGGTTGTGGGTACGGAATCGGCGAGAAT
>NZ_JBSHCR010000088.1:0-14220 GCF_053615895.1 Isoptericola sp. NPDC055881 | reverse complement strand
GGTGGGCGCGAGCCCACCCGCGCGCGCTCAGTCGGTCACACGCTGGAGTAGGCGACGACGCCGCGCAGCACCGCGGTCTGCGCCTTGCGGGCCGTGGCCCGCAGGGCGGGACGCGGGGCCGCCTTCGCCAGCTGGTCCAGCACGTCGAGGACCTGCTTGCACCAGCGCACGAAGTCGCCCGCGGCCACGTCCGTGCCGCGCAGCACCGCGTCCAGGTTCCTGCCCGACGCCCACCGGTGCACCGGCGCCACCAGCCCCAGGTCCAGGGGACCGGTCGCCTCCAGCCGGTGCGCAGCCTCCAGGTCGGTGACCTCCGACCAGGTGCGCGTCGTCGCGTCCAGCACCTGGGCGAGACGACCGTGCGGGCCACCCGGCACGAACGGCTCCGCCGCCTCCTCACGACGCCCCGAGTACACGACGGTCGAGACGGCCGCAGCGAGCCCCGGGGCGTCCAGCTCGTCCCAGATGCCGCGGCGCAGGCACTCGGCGAGCAGCAGGTCGTCCTCGGCGTACAGCCGCCCGAGCCAGCGCCCGTCCTGCGTCACCCCGAGCGCCGTCGTGCCGTCCTCGCCCGCGGACGGCGCGAGGTAGCCCAGGCGTTCCAGCACGTCGCACGTGCGGTCGAAGGTCCGCGCGATCGACCCCGTACGCCCCTCCACGCGCCGCACCAGCTGTTCGTGCTCGTGCCGCAGCCGCTCCCAGCGCTCCGCCCACCGGGCGTGGTCGTCCCGGTCCGGGCAGCCGTGGCACGGGTGCGCCCTCAGCGCAGCACGCAGCCGCTGCAGCTCGCCGTCGGACGCCGCGTCCGACCGCCGGCCCGGGCGACCACCCGACGACGCACCGCCGTGCTTTCCCGGGTGCTGGCCGGGGTGACGGCCGGTGCCCGCGTCCCCGGAGAAGGCACCCAGCGCGTTGCGCATGCTCGACGCCAGGTCGCGACGCTGGTCCGGGCGCCGCTGGTTGAACGACTTCGGGATGCGGACCGTCGTGACGACCTGCACCCCCTCGGGAGCGTCCGCCAGCGTCAGCTTCTTGACCTGCCGCTCCTGCGTGAGCACCGTGGGACGCGGGCCGTCGAAGCTGCGCTCGTCGCGCCCCGGGTCCAGCACGACGACGTAGCCGCGCCGCCGACCCGAGGGCACCTCCACCACGTCCCCGCGCCGCAACGCCTCGAACGACGCCACCGCGTCCGCACGACGAGCACCCGTCGCCGCGCGCGACAGCTCCTTCTCGCGATCCTTGATCGCGACCCGCAGCCCCATGTACTGCGCGAAGTCGCCACGGTCGCACGCCATCGCCGTCGCGTACCCCTCCATGGCCTCCGCGTGCGCCTGCGCCTGCTTCGCCAGGCCCACCACGCCCCGGTCGGCCTGGAACTGCGCGAAGCTGGTCTCCAGGACGTCACGTGCCCGCTCCCGGCCCACCTGCCCCACGAGGTTGACCGCCATGTTGTACGTCGGGCGGAAGCTGGAGCGCAGCGGGTACAGCCGCTTGGACGCCAGACCGGCCAGCGCCACCGGGTCCAGCCCCGTGTGGTCCACGACCACCGCGTGCCCCTCGACGTCGATCCCTCGCCGCCCCGCACGACCCGTCAGCTGCGTGTACTCCCCCGGCGTCACCGGCTGGTGAGCCGTGCCGTCCCACTTGACCAGCTTCTCCAGCACGACCGAGCGGGCAGGCATGTTGATGCCCAGCGCGAGCGTCTCGGTCGCGAACACGACCTTCACCAGCCCGCGGGAGAACAGCACCTCCACCGTCTCCTTGAACACCGGGAGCATGCCCGCGTGGTGCGCCGCCACCCCCCGCGACAACGCCTGGGCCCACTCCCAGTACCCCAGCACGTCCAGGTCCTCGGTCGGGATCGTCGCCGTGCGCTCCTCCACGACACGCCGGATCTCCGCCTCCTCCGCCGCGTCCGTGAGCCGCAGACCCGCGCGCAGGCACTGCTGCACCGCCCCGTCGCACCCGGCACGGGAGAAGATGAAGTAGATCGCCGGGAGCAGCGCGTCCGCGTCCAGCGAGTCCACGACGGCGAACCTCGGGGGCGTGCGCCGGTGCGGCACCGGGCCCGAGCCCTGCCGCCCGCCCCGGCCCCGGTAGCCACGGTCCCCGCGCCCCCGGTGCCCGCCCGACCCTTCCGCGCGCGCCGAGACGCGGAACATGGCCTGCAGGTCCGGGTTGATCGGCGGGTTCGTGCCCGGGTCGGTCGGATCTACGTGACCCGCGTACAGGTCCATCAGCCGCGGCACACCCCCACGCGGCTCCGGCGCCGACACCACCACGTGCTGCCACAGCGGCACCGGCCGGCGCTCGCTGACCACCACGGCCGTGTCGCCGCGCACGGTGGCGAGCCAGTCGCCGAACTCCTCCGCGTTCGACACCGTCGCCGAGAGGGAGACCAGCTGCACGTGGTCGGGCAGGTGGATGATCACCTCTTCCCACACCGGCCCGCGGAACCGGTCCGCGAGGTAGTGCACCTCGTCCATGACGACGTACGCGAGCCCGTCGAGCGCCGAGGAGCCCGCGTACAGCATGTTGCGCAGCACCTCGGTGGTCATCACCACCACGGGCGCACCGGCGTTGATCGACGTGTCACCCGTGAGCAGGCCCACGTTCGCCGCCCCGTGCCGCGCGACGAGGTCGGTGTACTTCTGGTTGCTCAGCGCCTTGATGGGCGTGGTGTAGAACGCCTTGCCGCCCTGGACGAGCGCGAGGTGGACGGCGAACTCCCCCACCACCGTCTTGCCCGCTCCGGTGGGGGCCGCGACGAGGACTCCGCGACCCTCCTCCAGGGCGACGCACGCGTCGACCTGGAACGGGTCGAGCTCGAAGCCGACGACCTGGCGGAAGCGGCGCAGCTCGCCCTCGGCGTCGGCCCGGTCACGTGCGCTGCGGGCCCGCGAGGCGGCGTACCGCTCGGCCGGGCTGAGGACGTCCTGGTCGGCGTCGGGGCGGGGGTGGGCGGTCATGGCGTCAGCCTAGGCGTCGCACCCGACGTCCCGTCGTGCGGGGCGTCGTGCGGGGCGTCGTGCGGGGCGTCGTGCGGGTCCTCGTCCGAGGCGGACGTCAGCGGGGCGCGACGAGCACCTGGAGGGCGCGGGAACGCACCTCGACACGCAGGGGCAGGGGTCCCAGGCGCTCGCCGTCGGCGTGCGCCACCGGCAGGGCGCGTTCCCCGGCGGCGTGCGCGTCGGGCCCGGGCTCGATGGTGAGGGCCCGCGTCCGCACGACGTGCACCTTGCGCCGGTGCACGTGCCCGCCGGTGAACATGCTGGGGAACACGGCGGCCGCGCCGGGGCGGGACAGGTCGGTGGCGACGAGCACGTCGAGCAGGCCGTCGTCGACGGCCGCCGCCGGGGCGACGCGGATCCCGCCGCCGATCTGGGGGCCGTTGGCGGCGGTGACGAGCGCGGCACGTCCCGTCCAGGTCGCGGTGCCTGCGGGGCCGGGGCACAGGCGGAGCGCGTCGCCCGGCCGGGGCCGGGACGTGGGACGCCCGGCGGCCCGCCGGCGGGTGGCCAGGTCAGCGGCGTGCGCACCGGCGTCGACGACGCCGTCGAACGTGAGCCGGTAGGACCAGGGCCGGTAGCGCACCAGCTCCAGGAGCGCGGCCACGGTGTAGCGGGCGCTGCCGCGCGGGTGGCGCAGCAGGTTGGCGCGGGCGTTCACGGCGGCGTCGAGCCCTGCGGACACGGCGCCCGCGACCCAGCGTCCACCCGTGGGCACGCCAGGGCCGGTGACGAACGCGGCGTCCACGGCGCGCCGTCCGGCGTCGCAGGCGTCCAGCGCCCGGCACAGGGCGAGGCCGGCGGCGGCGGGGTCGCGCACGGGCAGGCCGAGGGTGGCGGCGAAGTCGTTGCCGGTGCCCACGGGCACGACACCGAGCGGGACGCCGGTGCCTGCGACGGCCTGGGCGCCGAGGTGGACCATGCCGTCGCCGCCCACCACGACGAGCGCGTCGAGGCCCGCGGACCGGTCGGTGGGCGCGACGGCGGCGCGGGCACGTCCCAGTGCCGTGCCCGCGTCGGGCCCGGACAGGTCGACGACGTCGTGCCCGGCGCGCCGCAGCCCTTCCAGGACGCCGGTGCCGGCGCTCGCTGCCCGTCCTTTGCCGGCTGTGGGGTTGACGACCACGCCCAGGCGGCGGGAGGTCGTCGCGGGCGGTGGTGCCTCAGACAGCGGGGGCGACCCTGCGCTTGTCGACGCGCCGGTCGTGCAGGACGCACAGCCCGAGGGCGCCGAAGTACAGCACGCAGATCGGGGCTGCGACGAAGATCATCGTGAGGGCGTCCGGGGTGGGGGTCATCACCGCAGCGAACACGAACGCGATGAGCACGGCCCACCGCCATCCCTTGGCGAGGGCCTCGTGCCGCAGCACGCCGGCCATGTTGAGCCCGACCAGGAAGACCGGCGAGACGAACGCGATCCCGAACGCGAGGACGAGGCGCATCACGAAGCTGAGGTACCCCTGCGCGTCGGTGAAGTTCGTCGCGCCCTCGGGGACGAAGCCCGCGAGGATGTCCACGGCGTGCGGCAGCACCCACCACGCCAGGGCGGCGCCACCCAGGAAGAGGGGGACAGCCGCGCCGAGGAACCCGTACGCGTACCCCTTCTCCTTGCGGGTGAGCCCGGGTGTGATGAACGCCCACAGCTGGTACAGCCACCACGGGCACGACACGATCACGCCCAGGAACAGCGCGACCTTGATCTTCATGTCGAGGGCCGAGGCCATGCCCGTGAAGTTGAGCGCGATCGTCTTGCCCTGTTCCTGCGCGGCGACGGCGAGCGGTGCCTGCAGCGCGGACAGCAGCGGTTCGTACAGGACCCATCCGGCCACGGCACCGACCACGAGCCCGCAGGCGGCGAGGAAGAGCCGCTTGCGCAGCTCCAGCAGGTGCTCGCGCAGGGGCATGCGCCCCTCGGGGTCCCGGGTGTCTCCGGGCACCGACTACCCCCGCGGGTGGTTCGGGTCGATCAGACCCGGGATGTGCTCCTGGCCGGCGCCCGCTGCGGGCGGTGCGGCCGTGGGCGGGGTGGCGCTGCCGGCGACCGGCCTGGTCGGCGTCTGTGCCGTGGGGTCGGCCGGCGGCTCGTTGGAGTCGTTGAGCTTGCCGTCGTCCGTGAGGTCCTTGACCTCGGACTTGAAGATCTTCAGCGACTGGCCGACGCTGCGCGCCAGGTCAGGGAGCCTGCGCGCCCCGAACAGCAGCAGGATCACGATCACCAGCACGATGATGTGCCAGGGCTTGAGCATGCCCATGAGAATGGCTCCTCGTTCTCGTCCGCCCGTGAGCGGTCTGTCGTGGTCAACCCTAGTGGGTCCTGGGAGTGCTGGGTGTCGAGCGTCACACGCAGGTCATCGGGAGGTGGTGCGCGGGCGGTGGGCGGCGCCCTGTGCCGCCTTCTCGGCGGTGCGGCGTCGCAGCCAGCGCTCGGTGCCCCAGCCCTGCGCCGTGACCTGCTGGCGTGCGCGTCGGGCGGCGGCCCGCTCGGCGCGGCGACGGCGCTGCTCGGCGACCCGCTCCCGCAGGACGACCGGGTCGTCGAACAGCGTCGGGGAGGTGTCGGCGCGGTGTGCCTCGGCCTGGGCGACCGCGGTCGCCATCCGGTCGGAGGCGGCGCCGAGCAGCTCCCCGGCGCGGGACGCCTCGCGCAGCGTCCGCGTCCCGGCACGCCACAGGTGTCGTCCCACGAGGAACGCGCCGACGAGCGTGCCCACGACCAGCCCGGCCCAGATCCAGCCCCACATGCCGGTCAGCCTACGGTCCCGGGTGCGTCGTCCGGCACCGGCGCCGCCTGCGCGGCCTCGATGTCGGTGCTGGCGGTGCTGGCGGTGCTGGCGGTGCTGGCGGTGCTGGTGGTGGTGGCGTAGGCGTCGAGGGCGTCGCGGGCGGCCTGCGCGACGTCGCGGGCGACGTCGGCCGGCTCGGCGGCGACGACGTCGGGCGCGTTCGCGAGCAGCAGGCGGCGCAGCCATGCCGGGTTCGTCACCCGCAGCCGCACCTCGACGGTGCCGTCGGGCAGGTCGCGCACCGACTCTGCCGGCACCTCCTCGGCGACCCACCGGGCCGAGGACGCGAGCCGCAGCGTCGCCTCGGGGGCGCCGCGGTGCGCGACGGACGCCCACACGTCCGCGCCCAGGTCGCCCGCGACCGCGACGTCGTGCTGCGCGGCGGGCTCGTCCAGGACGTCGGCCGCGAGGATGCGGTCCACCCGGAAGGTGCGGCGCCCGGACACGCGCAGGCACCACCCCAGGAGGTACATCGCGCCGTCCTGGGTGAGCAGCCGCAGCGGGTCGACGTCGCGCTCGGACGTCACGTCCGCGGCGTTCACGTACCGCAGGTGCAGGCGGCGGCCCTCGGCGAGCGCGGTCGTGACGGCGGCCACGACCTGCGGGTCGCCCTCGCCCTCGAGCTGGACGTCGACGGCTCCTGCGGCCTCGCCGGTCGCGGCCGTGAGCTTGTCCAGCGCGGACGCGACGACGGCGGCGCGGCGGCGGTCGGCCTGCACCGCGGGCGAGGCGTGCATGGCGCGCAGCGCCGCGACCAGGGCGACCGCCTCGCGGGTGCCGAGGCGCAGCGGGCGGGTCATGCCGCGCGCCTGCGTCAGGGACACCACGCCGTCCTCCAGCGAGTAGGCGTCGAAGTCGATGAGGTCGTCCGGCATGTACCCGGGGGTGCCCGAGACCCACAGGGCGTCGACGTCCTCGCGCACCTGCCCGGGCGTCACGCCGAACCGGTCCGCGAGCTCCTCGACCCGCACCGGTCCCGCCCCGTCGAGGAACGCGACCAGGCCCAGCAGCCGCACCAGCCGGTCGTCCGCGCGCTCAGCCATCCGTCCCCTCCTCCGCGGTGTCGTTCCCGGCGTCGTCCCGGGTGTGGTGCTCGGCGTCGTTCCCGGTGTCGTGCGCAGGGTGCTCGGTGCCGAGCGTCGCCGCCGCCGTCAGCCGGCGCAGCACGTCCGCACGCAGGCCGGCGGGCTCCAGGACCACGACCGCCGCCCCGTACCCGGCCACCTCGTCCGCGAACGCCGACAGGCTGCGGAACTCCACCTCGACCACGTCCCTGCCGTCCGCGCGCGCCTCCCCGCCCGAGCCCTCGCCCGCCGGCAGCGCACGGGCCCGCAACGCCTGCGCCCGTTCCGCCACCACGGCCAGCACCGCCCGCTGCAGCACCCCGACCCGCTCCCCCAGCATCGCGTCCACGTCGACCTCCTCCGGCACGTCGAACGCACCAGGCTGCGACCCCACCCGCACCCGGCCCGAGATGCGCGAGAGGCGGAACACCCGCGCCGCGCCCCGCGCCCGGTCGAAGCCCACCAGGTACCAGCCGCTGCCGCGCGCCGCGATCCGCCACGGCTCGACGTGCCGCGTCAGCTCCCGCCCCGTGCTCGCCGCCCGGTACCGGAACGACACGTCGCGCCGCTCCGAGACCGCCTCCAGCAACGGCACGTACGCATCCCCCGCCGCCCGCACCCGCGGCGCCAGACCCGCCACCGCGTCCGCCGCGACCTCGCCCGCACCCGCCGCACGCAGCTTCGTCATCGCCCGCGACATGTCCGTGCGCAACGTCTTGTCCGACCACAGCTGCGCCGCCAGCGCCACCACGCCCAGCTCCGCAGGCGTGAGGTCCACCGCACCCAGCGCGTACGCGTCGTTGTCGATCCGGTACCCGACCTCGTCGCTGTGCCCGCCCGCGTCCACCGTGACGATCGGGATCCCCAGCGCCCGCAACGTGTCCTTGTCCCGCTCGAACATCCGCTCGAACGCCTCCGTCGACGGCGCGTCCCCGTACCCCGCCACCCCCGCACGCACCTGCTGCTTCGTCATCGACGCGCTCGTGTTCACCAGCGCGATCACCAGGTTCAGCAGCCGCTCGGCAGGCGGGGTCCCCCGCGACGACGGCGCAGGGTCAGAAGGCGCGGCAGCCGGCAGGCCGGAGGCCGGGTCCACAGGGTTCGCAGGCATCGGGACCAACCTAGTCGCCGGTAGCCTCGGACGGGTGACGACAGCGCCGCACCCGCCCCAGCCCGACGCCCCCCAGGACGCCCCCCAGGACGCCCCCCACGACACCCCGACCGGGCACGTCACCTGGCGCACCGGCACCGTCACCGCCCGAGGCGCCACCTGGACCGGAGCACGCGAGGTCACCCTGCGCCTCGACACCCCCCTGCCCGCCCGCGACCTCACCACCGCCCCCGGCGAGGTACGCGGCCTCGCCTACACCACCCTCGTCGGCGACCCCGACGTCGGCGACCGCCTCCTGCTCAACGTCTCCGCCCTCGCCCGCGGACTCGGCACCGGCGGCTACGCCCTCGTCGTCGGCCCCGCCGGCACCGCCGGCACCAGCCCCACCACCCTGCCCACCGACCCGCCCCCCGGCCCCGGACACCTCGTCAAAGCGCGCTACACCCCCCTGCAAGCCATGGTCCTCGGCGTCGACGAGCAAGAGTCCGACCACCACGACACCCTCCGCGACGCCGACGACCTCGCCGACCTCCCCGTCGTCGTCGCCGACCTGCACTCCGCCCTGCCCGCCATCGCCGCCGGAGCACGCCACGCCGCCGACCTCGCCGGCCGCCCCCACCCCCGTATCGCCTACGTCATGACCGACGGCGGCGCCCTGCCCGCCGCCTTCTCCCGCACCGTCGCCACCCTGCGCGACACCGGCTGGCTCACCGCCACCATCACCGTCGGCCAAGCCTTCGGCGGCGACCTCGAAGCCGTCACCGTGCACACCGGCCTCCTCGCCGCCCGCCACGTCTGCGACGCCGACCTCGTCGTCGTCGCCCAAGGACCCGGCAACCTCGGCACCGGCACCCGATGGGGCTTCTCCGGCGTCGCCGCAGGAGAAGCCGTCAACGCCGCCGCCACCCTCGGCGGCCGGCCCGTCGCCTCCCTGCGCGTCTCCGGCGCCGACCCCCGCGACCGGCACCGCGGCATCTCCCACCACAGCCTCACCGCCTACGGCCGCGTGGCGCTCGCAGCCGCCGACATCCCCGTGCCCCACCCCACCGACGACCTCGAGAACCTCCCCGCCTGGGGCCCCGACCTCACCCGCCAGGTCCACGAGCAGGCCACCACCCTCACCCCCCGCCACCACCTCGTCGACATCCCCGCCGACACCGCCCTGCTCGACACGCTCCGCACCAGCCCCGCGCGCCTGTCCACCATGGGACGCCGACTCGACGGCGACCCCGCCTCCTTCGTCACCGCCGCCGTCGCCGGGATGCACGCCACCCGCCTCACCCACCAGGACACCCCACCCCCCAGCACCACCCGATAACGTCACCCCCATGGCAGCCCCACCGACGAGGCCACCCCGCAGACCCGCCACCCGACCCCTCACGGTCACGCTCCTCGTCGCCCTCGTCGTCCTCGGCGCCGCCACCGCCACCCCCTGGCGCGCCCGCGTCCCCGACCTCGTCCTGCCGGCACCCACCGCCAGCGACCCCGTCGTCGACCGCCGACCCGGCGACCTCCTGCCCAGCGACCGCCCCCAAGCAAGCTTCGACGTCATCACCTGGCTCGTCGTCGCACTCAGCATCGCCGGAGCACTCTTCCTCGCCTACCTCCTGGTCGTCCTCACCCGCCGCATCCTGCGCGCCCTCCCCGACCCCGACGACGACGACCCCGACCCCCTCGCCCCCGGCACCCCCACCACCGGCACCCCCACCGACCTGTCCCTGACCCAGCTCCAGGACGCCGTCGCCACCGCCCTCGCCCACGTCGACCAGGCCGCCACCCCGCACGACGCCGTCGTCGCCGCCTGGGTCGCCCTCGAAGACACCGCCGCCACGCACGGCACCACCCGCACCCCCGCCCAGACCGCGACCGAGTTCACCGCACACCTCCTCACCACCCAGCGCCACGACGGCCGCACCGTGCCCCCCACCGACGTCGACACCCTCCGCCGCCTGTACCAGCACGCCCGCTTCACCGACCGCCCCGTCGGCCCCGACGACGTCCACGCCGCACGCACCGCCCTGTCCCGCATCGCCCGCGCCCTCGACCCCACCGCACCCACCACGGCCCCCGACGCATGACCGGCCCCGCACGCACGCTGCTCACCGTCGCCCTCCCGGCGCTCGCGGCCACCGCCGTCCTCACCGTCACGGGGGCGCTCGACCTGCTCCACGCGGCGCTCCTGGTCGTCGTGGTCACAGCCGCCGTCGTGCTGTGGCGCCGGCTCGACGACGGCGACGAGACGCCGTGGCCCGATCCCCCCGCGGACGAGCGCGAGGGCGCCCGCAACGACGTCAGCGAGCTGGGCTGGGCGACGTTCACGCGCAGCGGCGCGGTCGGCGAGCGGGTGCTGCAGCGGGTCCGCGAGCTCGCGACCGCACGGCTGTCCGCCGCCGGCGTGGACCTCTCGACCGGCGAAGGTCGGGACACGGCGACGCGCCTCCTCGGGAGCGACGTCGTCTCCGGCCTGACGTCCCGACGGCAGGTCACCCGGGAGGAGGTGCACCGGTGGCTCGACGCGGTCGAGACGCTCCACGCTCCCGCCGTCGCGCACCCGTCCGCCACACCCCGCACCACCAGCCCGGTCAGCCCCGAACCGCCCGTCAGCCCTGCAGGAAGGCCCCGCCCATGACCGTCGAGCCGCCCACGGAGCCACCCATCGAGCCGCACGTCGACCTCGCCGCCCGACCGCTCCCCGTCGCCGACGTCGCCGCCGCGGGGCGTCGTGTCCTGGACGAGGTCGGCACCGCCGTCGTCGGGATGCGGGACTCGCTCGAGCTCGCCCTCGCCACGGTGCTGGCCGGCGGGCACGTGCTGTTCGAGGACGTGCCCGGCCTGGGCAAGACCCTCGCGGCCCGGTCGCTGGCCGCGGCGCTCGGGCTCGACTTCGCCCGCCTGCAGTGCACCCCCGACCTGCTGCCCAGCGACATCACCGGCTCGTCCGTCTTCGACCCGGCCACGCGCAACTTCGTCTTCCGCCCCGGGCCCGTGTTCACCGGCCTCTTCCTCGCCGACGAGATCAACCGCACACCCCCCAAGACGCAGTCCGCGCTGCTCGAGGCGATGGCCGAACGTCAGGTCTCCGTCGACGGCGCGAGCCGGCCGCTGCCGCGCCCCTTCCACGTGATGGCCACCTCCAACCCCGTGGAGTACGAGGGCACGTACCCCCTGCCCGAGGCGCAGCTGGACCGGTTCATGGTCCGCCTCGCCGTCGGGTACCCGGACCGCGCCCAGGAGCAGGACGTGCTCCTGCGCCGCGTGGCACGACGCCAGGAGGCCGCGCCCGTCCGTCCGGTCGTCGACGCCGCCACCGTGCTCGCCATGCAGGCCGGCGTCGAGACCACCGAGGTCGACGCCGACGTGGCGGGCTACTGCGTCGACCTCGCCGCCGCCACCCGGCGGCACCCAGCACTCGAGGTCGGCGCCTCCCCCCGCGGCTCCCAGAACCTCCTGCTCCTCGCCCGCGCGGTCGCCGTGCTCGACGGGCGCGACTTCGTCCTCCCCGAGGACGTCAAGCGCGTCGCCGTACCCGTCCTGGCCCACCGCCTCACCCTCACCCCCACCGCATGGGCGTCCGCCGTCCGTGCGGAGGACGTCGTGACAGAGCTCCTCGCCTCCGTGCCGGGCCCCGCCACCGTCGGCCGGGAGAGGTGACCGGCGCCGTGTGGCGGCGGGGCCCCCAGGCCGCAGCCGGCATCGGTGCCGGGACGCTCGTCCTCGGGCTGGGGCTGCTCGTCGGCCGCGCCGACGTCGCCCTGCTCGGCGTCGCACCGCTGCTCGCCGCGCTGTGGGCCGGCCGGCCCCGTGCACGCCGCACCGCGGCGCCGCCCGCCCTGACCACGGTGACCACCGTGACGATCGAGCCCGCAGGAGGTCCCGCCGCCCCGGGCGAGCTGCGCGCGACCCTGCGCCTCGACCCACCCGACGTCGCCGAGCTCCTGCACGCCAGGGTCTACGCCCCCGGGCACCGCCCGACCGGGGTCGTCGTCGCCGCGACCCCGCGCGAGCTCGCCCTCACCCTGCGCACCGTCCGCACCGGTCCCCAGCGCACGTTCCACGTCGACGCCCGCGGCTACGGCGCAGGCGGCGGGACAGCCGAGGACCCCGTCTCGGTCACCGCCCCCGACCGGCTCGTGCTGCCCACTCCCCTGCCCCTGGGCCGGGTCCCCGTCCCACGGCGCCTGCGCGGCCTCACCGGCCCGCACACCTCCCGCCGCCTCGGTGACGGGAACGAGCTGCGCGACGTGCACCCGTTCACGCCCGGCGACCGGCTGCGCCGCATCGACTGGCGCACCACCGCCCGCCGCTCCCCCCACCTGGACACCCTCTACGTGCGCCGCACCTACGCGACGGCCGAGGCCACGGCCGTCCTCGTCGTCGACTCCCGCGACGACGTCGGCCCCGACCTGCGCACCTGGCGCGGCACCGGCCCCCTCCGCGTGGACGAACCCACCTCCCTCGACCTCGCCCGGCACGCGGCCGCGTCCGTCGCGAACGCGCTCATCACCGGCGGCGACCGCGTCGGCGTCGACGACCTCGGCCGCCGCCGACGCCCCCTCCCCCCGGCCGCGGGCCGCCGACACCTGCGCCGCGTCCTGCACGCCCTCGCGCTGAGCAGCCCCCGCGGCACCCCACCGCGACGCCTGCGCGCACCGCAGGTCCCCGCCGACGCCATCGTCTACCTGTTCAGCACCGTCCTCGACGACGAACCCGTCGAGCTCCTGCGCGCCTGGGCAGCCGGCGGCCACCCCGTCGTGCTCGTGGACACCCTCCCCGACGTCCGCGGCGCCCGCGAGGAGCACATGCGCCTCGCCTGGCGGGTCACCCGGGCCGAACGGGACGACCGGCTCCGGCGAGCCGCCGCCGCAGGAGCGCCGGTCGTGCGCTGGGCAGGCGACGCCCGCCAGGACGCGACCCTCCGGCTCGAAGCCCTCGTCCGGGCCGCCGAGCGCCACCGCAGCGGCGTGGGCACCCGATGACCAGCCCGCTCGCACCCGTGCGCGCCTGGTGGCAGGCCCGCCGCGGCACCGGACGCCCCCTCCCGGTCGTCGGCGTCGGCACCGGGCCCGCTCTCCCCGGCTGGACCCTGCGCGCCGCCTTCCCCGTCGCGGTGCTCACGCTGGTCGTCGGCGCAGGCGCCCGCACCACCCTGCTCACCGACCTCTACACCGTCGTCGCCGTCGTCCTCGCCACCTGGGGCGCCCTCCGCCCCGGCCCCGCCCCCGCGCACGTCGCGGTCGTCACAGCGGCGTTCCTGCTCCTCGGCTCGACCGCGGCCCCGTTCGACCCCGCGGTGCTGTGGCTCGCACCCCTCGGGTACGTCGTGACGCGGCTCGGCTGGTGGGCACGCGTCCTCGCCGGAATCGACCGCGTCGAGCTCGCCGCCCTGCGCCGGACCCTCGCGCGCGACGCCGTGCTCCTCGGCACCACCCTCGCCCTCGCCGGCGTGGCATGGGCGCTTGCCGGCCGCCCTGTCGCCTGGCTGGTGGCCCTCGGCGTGGCCGCTCTGGCTGCGCTCGCGTGGACCGGCGTGCGGCGCGACGATGGCGAGGCGCGCTGAGATCCGCGCGCACCCGCGACGAGGACGGAGAAACTTCCGATGGCCGACAGCACCCCCCGTTACACCGTTCCCTCCCTCACCCCCGCCCAGGGTGCCGAGGTGGCGGCCATCCTGCAGGAGCGCCTCAACTCCCTGACCGACCTCCACCTCACCCTCAAGCACGTGCACTGGAACGTCGTCGGGCCGCACTTCATCGCCGTCCACGAGATGCTCGACCCCCAGGTCGACGCGGTGCGCGCCATGACCGACGCCGTCGCCGAGCGCATCGCCACCCTGGGCGTCTCCCCGGTCGGCACCCCGGGCGCGCTCGTCGCGGCACGGGCCTGGGACGACTACTCGCTGCGCCGCGCCTCGGCGATCGAGCACCTCGGGGCGCTCGACGAGGTCTACGAGGGCGTCATCACCGCGCACCGCAAGGCCGCGAAGGACACCGAGGAGCTCGACGACGTCACGAACGACCTCCTCATCGGCCACCTGCACGAGCTCGAGCTGTTCCACTGGTTCGTCCGCGCCCACCTCGAGAGCGCGGGCGGTGAGCTGTCGACGGCGGGCGCCACCACGGAGAAGGCCGCCGCGCGCAAGGCCGCCGGGGCCGCCAAGACCTCCCGGACCACGAAGAACAAGTAGCGACCGGGCGACACCAGGCGGCCAGCAGCCGCCACACGTCGGAGGGGTGCCGCGGGTGACGACCCGCGGC